>DASQNL010000293.1:0-17356 GCA_035644995.1 Pyrinomonadaceae bacterium
TCGGCGCGGCTGCCCCGGTCGATCTCGTTGGCGATCTCCGGCGCAGTGCCCTCGTACATCGCCTTGAGTTGCATGGTGTAGCCCATGTAGCCGATGTGCTTGCGGGCGAGTCCGCCGATGACGCGGTCGGCTTCGAGTTCGCGCAGCAGGTCGAGCGGGAAGACGACGTTGATGTCCGCGTCGGCGTCCGTGTGGTCGTAGTGATGATGGGTCACCATCAACTGCGCGGCGTCCGTGTCGGGCGGAATGAGGCGAAAGCCGAGGTCGCCCATCTCGTCCGCGATGTTGAAAGGCTCCTGGTCGCGCAGGTGGACGCCCGCCGCCGTCACGATGGCGATGTTACTCTTCGCCAGTTCGCGCTCGAAGGGCGTGAAGGGAACGCATCTTCTTGCCAGCGTAGTCATAAAATTTAAGAGGTCGGAGGTTAGAGGCCGGAGGTCAGTAGAAATCAGCTTTCTTTTAACTAACCTCTGACCTCTAACCTCTGACCTCTGTCTTTCACAGGTTGCGCAGCACTTCTAACAAGTCTTCGTTGTCGGGCTGATCCGAGATGTCGTGAATGTCTTTGTAGGCGATCTTACCTTCCTTATCCACGATGAAGATGGCGCGTTCGGAGATTCCGTCCGCCGCGCGGTATGCGCCGTAGGCGCGCGCCACTTCGCCCTTCGGCTCGAAGTCGCTCAATAAATCGTAGCTCAGTCCGCCGAGCGATTTCGCCCAGGCGGTGTTACACGGGACGCTGTCAACTGAAATGCCCAGAACCTGAGCATCGTAGCCTTTGAAGCGTTCGAGGTCTGCTTCATAGGCCGGCATCTGCGCCGTTCAGACGGGCGTCCACGCGAGCGGGTAAAACGCGATCACGACATTATTCTGGCCGCGGAAATTCGAGAGCTTCACTTTTCTGCCTTTTTCAAGGCTCGAACCAAGCTCGAAGTCCGGGGCTAATTCTCCCACTTCAGGCATCTTGAAATAACCCTCCTTCTAGAGTTTGCTGGAATACTAAAATTGTCGCTGTGCTGTGCAAGCTATCCCTTAGACTACATGCAAAAGGCGGGCGATTCAAGCACGCGCTCCTTCTGATTGTGTCACCTGAATGTGGCGCGGGCGTGCTTTACAAACGGGGGCGGGAAAGGGCAAAGTCATTACCAAATTTAGCAGCCATGAAAACAACTACCGTCACCGTCTCGCGCAAAGGCGCGGAGCGCGCCCGCTCCGGCCACCTCTGGATTTATCGCAGCGACGTGCTCGACGCCGCCGGCGCGTCGGCCGGCGCGGCCGTCCACGTGCGCGACGAGCGCGGCCGCTTCGTCGGCTCCGCGCTCTACAGCGACCGCTCGCAAATAGCCCTGCGCCTCCTGACGTGGCGCGAAGCGACGATTGACCGCGACTGGTGGCGCGCGCGCCTCTCCGATTCAATCGCCCGCCGCGCCGGACTCGAACGCGACGCCGACGCCTTTCGCCTCGTC
Organism: Pyrinomonadaceae bacterium; assembly: GCA_035644995.1. Taxonomy (GTDB): domain Bacteria; phylum Acidobacteriota; class Blastocatellia; order Pyrinomonadales; family Pyrinomonadaceae; genus JAIVJZ01. The sequence continues at coordinate 1,467 of DASQNL010000293.1, forward strand.
TATGCCGAAGGCGACGCGCTGCCCTCGCTCATCGTTGACCGCTATGCGGACGTGCTCGTCCTCCAGACGCTCTCGCAGGGCACGGAAGCCGTCAAGGACACGCTCGTCGAACTGCTCCGCGAACTGCTCGCGCCCCGCGCCGTCATCGAACGCAACGACGTGCGCGTCCGCGCGCTCGAAGGCTTGCCGCTGACGGCGGGCGTCCTCTACGGCGACGCGCCCGCGGAGATGGAAGTCGTGCAGCACGGCACGCGTTTCCGCATCGCGCCGCTCGGCGGGCAGAAGACCGGCGCGTTTCTCGACCAGCGCGAGAACCACCTCGCCGCCCGCCGCCTCGCGCGCGGGCGCGCCCTCGATTGCTTCACCTTCAACGGGGCGTTCGCGCTCCACCTGGCGCACACGTGCGAGAGCGTTCTCGGCCTCGACATCTCGGCCGAGGCCGTCGCCGCCGCGCGCCGCAACGCCGAATTGAACAACCTCTCGAACGTCGAGTTTCGCGAGGCCAACGTCTTCGACGCCCTGCGCGAAATGCAGGACGCGGGCGAACGCTTCGACACCATCGTCCTCGACCCGCCCGCCTTCGCCAAGAACCGCGCCAGCGTCCGCGCCGCCGCGCGCGGCTACAAAGAGATCAACCTGCGCGCCCTGAAACTCCTCAACCCCAACGGCGTGCTCATCACCTGCACCTGCTCCTACCACATGACCGAGCCGCAGTTCCACGAAGTGATCGCGGAGGCGGCGGCGGACGCGCGCCGCCGCTTGCAGATCGTCGAGAAGCGCATCCAGTCGAGCGACCACCCCGTGCTCGTCGGCGTCCCCGAAACGCTCTACCTGAAATGCGTCATCGCGCGGGCGGTCGATTAAGTAAGGCGGATAGCTGTATTGATAGGTGAGGAGGGGAAACGCTTGTTAGTTGTGCTTACATTAAAACGTTGAAACCGGCTTGTTTGAAATCGTGGTCTGCCCCGTCAGATATTGGTCAAGATTGACTGAAAAATCTTCCGGCGCGTCGATCTGAATGTTCTTTAGCCTGGACATGAAACTCTGCCCGTCTGCTTCAGCTTTGACCGCCGTGAAAGTTCGTACAACCCGGAAAAGCTCATCCAGCCGTTCCTCCGGCACTTTCTCGATCTCGGATTTGATCGTCTCTTTTGTAATCATGGCTCTCTCACCCTGACTCGCCCACTTGAGTCGTGTAGCGCGTCTCTTAGCTTTGCGACGCGCCGTCGCGCACAGACTCGGCGAGGCGTTTGGCGTCGGGGAAGACTTCGAGGGCGCGTAGGAGTTGCGGGTCGGCGTCGAGGAGGGCGCGGATGGAGGCTTCGTTGCCGTAGGCGGCCGTCACGATCTCTTCGCGGATGCGCAGGCGCACGTAGGGGAGGTCGGCGTCGATCTGCGCGTTCGTCAAATTGGATGCGGGGTCGCGGCGAACGTGGGCGCGGAAGGCTTCGATGACGCGCTCGCTCACAGGGTAGTCGGACGGGCGCGGAAACTGGCCGTAGAGCGTTTTCTCGACGCGATAACTTTCGAGGCCGGGGATTTGGGCGGCGACGAGTTGGCGCGTGAACTGGAAGGCCGCCTCGAAGATGCGACCGCGCGCCGGGCTGCTCACGTCGAGCGGTTTCACTTCGATGTCGGGCGTGATGCCGCCGCCGCCGTAGAAGACGCGGCCGGCGGCCGTCTTAACCGCCGGGCCGGTGGGCGTTGTCGGCGGCGCGGGAGTGGGCGTCGGCTCAAGCGTTACGGCGTGAGCGTTCGGTGTCGCGGACATCGTCGGCATCTGCGGCGTGCTCGGCTGCGGCTCGTCGTCGGCGTCGTGGCGAACGTAGTAGTCGTAGAGCGAGCCGCTGGAATAGTCGCGTTGAATCGAGCGGCCGTAGGGCGTGTAATATTTTTGGGTGGTGAGCGTCAGACCCGTCCCGTAGTCAAGCGAGAAGACGCGCTGCACCAGACCCTTGCCGAAGGTCGTCTCGCCGACGAGGTAGCCGCGCCCGTAATCCTGAATCGCGCCCGCCACGATCTCGGAAGCCGACGCGGAGTTGCGGTTGACCAAGACGACGAGCGGGAAGTCTTCGGGGTCGTAGGCCGTGTTCTCGAACGTCTGCGGCGTGCCGTACTCGCCGCGCCCGCGCACGCTGACGATGGTTTGCCCGCGCGGCAGGAATTGGCTCGCCACGTCAATCGACTCTTTGAGCAGCCCGCCGGGATTATTGCGCAGGTCGAGCACGAGCTGGCGCAAGCCTTCGTCCTTGAGCCGCTTGATCGCGCTCTCCAGTTCGTCGCTCGTCGTGCTGGTGAAGCCGCCGGTGAGAGCGACGTAGCCGGTCGAGGGGCGGATCATGTAGGCCGTGCGCACCGAGGGCTGCGAAACGGCGTCGCGGATGATGGTGAAATAGAAAGGCGCGTTCGCGCCCGCGCGTTCGACTTTGAGATTGACCGGCTCGCCGCGTTCGCCGCGCACGGCTTTGGAGACCTGTTCGCTCGTCCACTCGCGCGCGTCCTTGCCGTCAACCTCGACGATGCGGTCGCCGTAGCGCAGGCCGGCGCGGGCGGCGGGCGTGTTCGGCACGGGCGACTGCACGTAGACGCCGTCGCGGTGGCGCAGGATGGTTACGCCGATGCCGAAGAATTCCGAGTCGTGATCTTGTTTGAGTTTGTCGTAGTCGGTGCGCGTGAAAAAGGTCGAATGCGGGTCGAGCGTCGAGAGCATGCCCTGGATGGCGGCCTGATTGGCCTTCTCATAATCGATCTCGTCGGCGTACTCATTGGCGATGAGCGAGAGCAGTTCCTTGTAGTCGTGCTCGATGATGGCGTCGGCGTCCGCGCTCGTGCCCGTCACGATGCGCTGTTCGGAGCGGCGCGCCGTGATGCCGCCCACGACCGCCCCGGCCACCAAGACCAGTGCGGCGATGATGAGTCCTAACCTCTTCTTCATAACTTACGCATTCTTTCCCGCTACGCTATTGACCTGCCCGAATTTTAACACAGCGACGCGCGCGCCGCCGAAACCGCGCGCACCCCAAACGCCGTGTGCTATAAAAGGGGGCTGTCGGCGGGTGGCGCGTAACAGGTTAATCAGGTCTTTTATCCTGTTACGCGCCACCCGCCGCTCGTCAACTGTCGCAGGAGTTTTCATGTCGCTGAATCTGTCACTCGTCATCCCGGCCTACAACGAGGCGGTGCGCCTGGGGAAAACCTTGGAGGCGGCCTTCGAGTATCTGAACGCGCAAACGTCCGAGAGCGAGATCATCGTCGTCGACGACGGCTCGACGGACGAGACGGCCGGGGTCGCCGCGGAGAGTTTCGCCACGTTCTCAGGCCGGATCGGCAGCCGCGTCATCCGCGTTCCCGTCAATCGCGGCAAGGGGCACGCCGTGCGCGCCGGGCTGCTGGCCGCGCGCGCGCCCATCGCGCTCTTTTCCGACGCCGATCTTTCAACGCCGCTGACGGAGACGCCGAAACTCGTCGCGCCGATTCGCGCGGGCGAATACGATGTCGTCTTCGGCTCGCGCGCGCTGGATCGGAGCCTCATCGGCGTTCATCAGCCGTGGCGGCGGGAACAAAGCGGGCGCGTCTTCAATCTCGTGATGCGGCTCGCCACCGGGTTGCCGTTTTGGGATACGCAGTGCGGCTTCAAAGCCTTTCGCCTGGACGTGTGCCGCCCCCTCATCGAGGCCGCGAAGATCGAACGCTTCGGCTTCGACGTGGAACTGCTCTACGTCGCATACCTGGCGGGCTTGCGCCTGCACGAGCGCGCCGTGCGTTGGAACGACGTGGCGGGCAGCAAGGTGAGTTTTATGAACGGCCTCCACGGCTTTCTCGAACTGCGCGAACTGCGGCGAGAGGCGCGCCGCGGCAGCTACGACCGCGCCATCGAAGCCACGCGCGCCCTCATCGCAAGTCCGCGGGCGCGCGCGCCCATCTTCAACGCCGGGGATGCGCCGGAAAGCGACGTGTCGCCCGAACTCGCCAGCGCGGCGCGGCGCATTTGAGGCGGGCGGAAACTTTTCGCCGCCGGCGAGTGAACCGGGTCGGAACCTTGAGCGCACCCCGCTTCGTGTAAAATACTTTCGCCCCCGTCGCGCAACGGCAACTCGCCGCGCAGCAGCCGCGGTGGCGGCGGTTCATCATTCCCGCTTGTCAGGAGAGGCGTCTATGACAGTTCGACTCAACGTCAATATCGATCACGTGGCGACCGTCAGGCAGGCGCGGCGCGCTCCCGAACCGAGCCTCGTCGCGGCGGCCATGCTCTGCGAACAGGCCGGTGCGGACGGCATCACCATCCACCTCCGCGCCGACCGCCGTCACATACAGGACGCAGACCTCCACATCCTGCGCCAAAGCGTCACGACTTATCTCAACGTCGAGATGAACGTCTCGGACGAGATGATGGGCATCGCGCTCGACGCGCGCCCCGACGCCGTCACGCTCGTGCCCGAAACCGCCAACGAGATCACGACCGAGGGCGGCCTCGACGTGCGCTCGCAATTCGACAGCGTGCGGGGCGCGATTGACCGTTTGCGCGAAGGCGGACTCTTCGCCAGCGCGTTTCTCGACCCCGACGCCGAACAGATCACCGCCGCGCACGAGGCCGGCGCGCAACAGGTCGAACTCTCGACCGCGCTCTATGCGGAGGCCACGCTCGGCGCGCGCGGCTTCCACGGCGAAGGCGCGGCGCGCGCCGCACACGAACTGCAACGCCTGCACGAGGCCGCCACGCTCGCCGCCCAATACGGCCTGCGCGTCGCCGCCGGTCACGGCCTCACTTACCGCAACGTGGGCGCGGTCGCGCGCATTCAGGAGATCACCGAGTTCAACATCGGCCACAACATCATCTCCCGCGCCGTTCTCGTCGGTCTGGAACGCGCCGTCGGCGAGATGCGCGAAGAGATCACTAAGATTTAGTTTCAAGTTTCAAGTTTCAAGTTCCAAGTCGCAGAGGTTTTGAACTTGGAACTTGAAACTTGAAACTTACAAAAAAACGCCGGAGAGCGATCCGGCCAAAGAGCGGCTCCCGATCCGCTCCCCAACCGATGTGCTCCCCGGCGTTACCTCCGGCCTGACGAAACCGCCCGGCCGAAACTCAAGAAATCGTCACACGCGCCGCGCGGCCTCTTAGGCCGACTGCGACTTGTTCTGCTCCAACCCGCGACCCGTCTGCTGCTGCAACTCGTCGATGCGCTTCGAGGCCTCGGCCTTCGTCAGGTTCTCGTCAAACTCCGCTTTGGCCTCTTCCGAAAGCGTCTTCAGATACGAACGCTGCGCGCCCGTCATCGGCTCGTCGCCCGTCGTCCAGTCTTCCGGGTTCTTGATGGTGTTGCTCTCGTTCGCCTGCTCTTGCGTTTGCTTGTCCGTCACTTGTTCGTTCCCCCTTAGTAATTGTTGTTGCTTGATCTTTGCGGTCGAACTTAACTCGCCAACAAATCCTGCCGCACTTTCGGCGGCGCGAGGCCGAGGTGCTTGTAGGCCGCGCGCGTGGCGACGCGACCGCGCGGCGTGCGATTGAGGAGGCCGATCTGGATCAGGTACGGCTCGATGATCTCCTCGATTGACTCGCGCTCCTCGCTGATCGAGGCGGCAATCGTGCCGATGCCGACCGGCCCGCCGTCGAACTTCTCGATGATGGCCGTCAGAATCTTGCGGTCAACTTCGTCCAGCCCGAACTTGTCGACCTCCATCTCGTCGAGCGCGCGTTTCGACAAGGCTTGGGTGATACGCCCGTCGCCCAACACCTGCGCGTAGTCGCGCACGCGGCGCAGCAGCCGGTTGGCGATGCGCGGGGTGCCGCGCGCCCGCCGCGCGATCTCTTTCGCGCCCGTCGCCTCGATCTCCACGTTCAGAATTTCCGCCGAGCGGTGGACGATGATCTCCAAGTCTTTCTGCGAATAAAAGTCTAGATGGAAGACGATGCCGAAGCGGCCGCGCAAAGGGGCGGTGATGAGACCGGCGCGCGTCGTCGCCCCGACGAGCGTGAACTTCGGCAAGTCCAGTTTGATGGAGCGCGCTGCCGTGCCCTGCCCGATCATGATGTCGAGTTGGTAGTCCTCCATCGCCGGATACAAGACCTCTTCGATCTGCGGCTTGAGACGGTGAATCTCGTCTATGAAGAGAACTTCGCCTTCCTGCAAGTTGGTCAAGACGGCCGCGAGGTCGCCGCCGCGTTCGATGGCGGGCGCGCTCACGCTCTTGAGCGGCGCGTTCATCTCCTCGGCGATGATCTGCGAGAGCGTGGTTTTGCCGAGGCCGGGCGGGCCGAAGAAAAGCACGTGGTCGAGAGCTTCGCCGCGCGCTTTGGCGGCGCGCAGAAAGATTTTCAGATTGGTCGTGATCTTGTGCTGGCCGATGTACTCGTCGAGCGTGCGCGGGCGCAAACTCGGCTCGGCCTGGAGGTCTTCCGGCGTGGCTTCGCCCGAAATTTCGCGCGCCTCGTCCGCCCTCTCAAGCGTGGATTCCTGTGGCATCAACTCTCTCCCCCGGTCTTCGCTTTCCGCCATTTCTCAACGAGCAGGAGTATACCGCATCTGAATCGCTGTTGCAAGTGTGAAACAAAAAAGGATGACGATAAAAGTGAGGGCGGAAAGCGAGACATCGGTCTCGGAACTTCCGCCCTCATCAATCTGTAAATTTGAACTTGCGGTTTTAGCTCGCCGAGCTGTCGCCGGCAATTTGGAGGCGCGCGACCGAGCGGTCGAACTGGGTGCGGGCGTGGGATAAATCGTCTTCGGAGCCGGTGGCGGAGCCGAGCAGTTTCTCGGCCTGATCGCGCTCGGTGCGGGCGCGTGCGGCATCGATCTCTTCGGGTCGCTCGGCGAGTTCGGCGAGCACGGCGACGCGGTCGGCGCTCACTTCGACGAAGCCGCCGGAGACGTGCAGGCGGCGCACGGTCGCGCCTTGCGTGTAAGAGAGGACGCCGGTTTGCAGTTGCGAGATGAGCGGCGTGTGGCCGGGCATGATGCCGAGTTCGCCGCCGAGTCCGGGCAGCGTCACGGCGTCAACCGCTTCCGACAAGACGCCGCGCTCCGGCGTGATGATGTCGAGTTGTAATCTGTCAGCCATAAAATTAAGGGATGAGGGATGAGGGATGAGGGATGAAAGTGAATGTCTCAACTGCACGGGCAGTTTTCTTATTCATCCCTCATCCCTTATCCCTCATCCTTGCTCTTATGCTTCGGCGAGTTGGCGCGCCTTGGCGCGCACGTCTTCGATTGTGCCCTGGAGGAAGAAAGCCTGTTCGGGCAGGTCGTCGCACTTGCCGTCGATGATCTCGCGGAAGCCCTTGATGGTCTCTTCGAGTTTGACGTACTTGCCTTCGAGGCCGGTGAACTGCGCGGCGACGAAGAAGGGCTGCGAGAAGAAGCGTTGCACCTTGCGCGCGCGCGAGACGGCGAGCCGGTCTTCTTCCGAGAGTTCGTCGAGGCCGAGGATGGCGATGATGTCCTGCAATTCCTTGTAACGTTGCAGAATCTTCTTCACATCCTGCGCCGTCTGGTAATGTTCCTCGCCGATGATGCGCGGGTCGAGCAGGCGCGAGGAGGACGAGAGCGGATCGACGGCCGGGTAGATGCCGAGTTCGGCGATCTGACGCGAGAGGGCGGTGACGGCGTCGAGGTGCGCGAAGGTGGTGGCGGGCGCGGGGTCTGTGTAGTCGTCCGCCGGCACGTAGACGGCCTGAATGGACGTGACCGCGCCGGTCTTCGTCGAGGTGATGCGCTCCTGCATCTCGCCCATCTCGGTGGCGAGGTTCGGCTGGTAGCCGACCGCCGAAGGCATGCGCCCCAAGAGCGCGGACACTTCCGAGCCGGCCTGCGTGAAGCGGAAAATATTGTCGATGAAGAGGAGCACGTCCAAGCCCTGATCGCGGAAGTATTCGGCGACCGTGAGGCCGGAGAGGGCGACGCGCAGGCGCGCTCCCGGCGGCTCGGTCATTTGCCCGTAGACGAGCGCGACCTTCGACTCTTCGACCGCCTTCAAGTCAACCTTCGACAGGTCGAACTCGCCCGTCTCTTCCATGTGTTGATAGAAGGCTTCGCCGAAGTTGATGACCTTCGATTCGACCATCTCGCGCAACAAGTCGTTGCCCTCGCGCGTGCGCTCGCCGACGCCCGCGAAGACGGAGTAGCCGGAGTGCGCCTTGGCGACGTTGTTGATCAGTTCCATGATCAGCACCGTCTTGCCGACGCCCGCGCCGCCGAACAGACCGATCTTGCCGCCGCGCAGGAAAGGCTGGATGAGGTCGATAACCTTGATGCCCGTCTCGAACATTTCGAGTTCGGTTGACTGCTCGTCGAGCGTGGGCGCATGACGGTGAATGGGGTAGCGCGTCTCGGAGTTGACCGCGCCGAGCGTGTCCACGGGTTCGCCGATGACGTTCATGATGCGCCCCAGAGTCATGTTGCCGACGGGCACGGTGATCGGGCCGCCGGTGTCGAGCGCGCGCATGCCGCGCACGACGCCCTCGGTCGGCTTCATCGCGACGGTGCGGACGCGCCCCTCGCCGAGGTGCTGTTCGACTTCACAGATGATGTCGATGGGGTAGGGCACGTCGAAGCCTTCGGACGTAACGTGCAAGGCCGTGTAGATCGGCGGCAAGTGATTCTCTTCAAATTCCACGTCGAGCACGGGGCCGATGATCTGCACCACCTTGCCTACATTATGGCCGTTCCCGGCATTTCCATTAGGCGTAGACATAACTTTAGAGCAACTCCTCTTTTACGTGTGTCGGTTAAGGGCGAAAATTAGCGGATTACTTAAGAGCGTGAAGATAGCATAGACGCGCAAATTAAGGCAAAGCACGAGTGTCGCGGCCAATTCCGGGCACGTTCCGGGCGCGGGCTTGAGGCGCGCTTATTCGCCTTCGTCGAAGCGGATTTTCATGCTGCGCAAGGTGCGCCGGTCTTCGTCCGTGAGTTCGAGCATGGCGGCCTGTTCCCCGGCCTCGGTTTCGCCGTCCGCGTCGTCCGCGCCGGTCTCGCGCAGTCCGATCTCCAGCTTCAGCGTCAACTCCATCTCGTACCCGGCGGCGCGCAGGCGCGAAATCGCGTCGGCCACCTCCGGCGAACGCTCCACCGCCGCATTGATCGCTTCACCGATCTCCTGCACCAACTCTTTTGCGTCGTCGTTGATCTCCAACCCGTTCTCCCGTGCCGCCGCCCGCGCTTGTGAAAGGTGACCGCGATGCTACGCTGGCCGCGCGCGTTTGGTCAACCGGGAGACGCGCGAAGGGCACGGAGCCTATAACTCCGCGCCCTTAACTTTACTGAATCATTGTGTGCCCGGCTTTGAGCTTTCTTTGCGTCTTTGCGCCTTTGCGTGAGGTTATTCTTCGGTGCGCATTAGTCCCACGCTGGAGGCGCAAAGACGCAAAGGATAAAGACGAGTTGAAGTTTTCAAATGTGCTCTTTCAGGAGCGTTTCTTGAAGTCTACGAGGCTGTCAACCGAAGCATAGATGCGCAGGTACATCTGCGTTTCGGCGGGGATGAGCGTGCGCCAGTTCGTGCCGCCGCGTTCGAGGTAGAGGCGCAGGCGCATGGGGTTCGAGTTGTAGCCGGCGGCCAGCAACTCCGCCTGCGTGGCGATATTTTGGCGCAGCGCGTCCCTGACCTCTTCCTGCTTCAGCAGATCGTCCCACGTGCCCTGCATGTAGAGCAGCATGGCTTGGAGGGCGTTCGAGTGGTCGCGCATGCCCGCGACGAAGTCGGGGTGGAGTCCGACGGAGGGGTGCATTCCCCGGATCGCCTTGTAGGTCGGCGGGATCATCTGCACCATGCCGCCCGCGCCCGCCGAACTGACGGAGAAGCGATAGGTGTCGCCCGCGTTCAGCGCGTAGAGCGTGAAGATTTCGTTGTAGAGCGAGGCGTGATCCTCGGTCTTGAAACGCTTGTGATCCGTGTGCTCGACGATGCAGAGCCGCTCGGCCGCGTCGATAATTTCGGGCGAGATTATTTCGCCGTGCCCGGCGAGGCGCGCGGCGGCCTCGTTCAGCATCCGGCGGACGTAAGCCCTACCGCCTTTGACGAGTTCGGGCGAATTGAGCGCGGGGTGCGCCGACGAATAGTAGGCGACCTCGGTGAGCACGCCTTCGCGCTCGACCGGATACTGCACGACGAGCGGCTGAAACTCGCTCCCCGCCGCATCGGTCACGCGAAGGGCGGTATTGACGTAGTTCGAGCGCACGGCGCGCAGCTTGAACGTCTTGCCCGACGGAGACAGGGCGACGGTCTCCGCCTCTTTGTCGAGAAAAGCGGCTTTAGAAAGTTTTAAGAGATGCACGTCCGAGGCGGCCTTGTCCGCCACGGCGACCGTCACGAAGTCTGTCGTGCGCGGGGCTTCGCGTTCGAGCAGACGCTTGGCGGCCTTGATGCGCGCACGCGTCTCGTTCAAGTGCGCTTGCCCTTCGGCGGAGCGTTCGGCCACGGTCTTCGGGGCGACGAGCGCGAAGAGGCCGAGGCCGCTCAAAAAGGAGAACTGCGGGAGGACGGGGGCGAGGAACACAACTAGAGGGAGGACAGACACAAAGAGCATTCTTCTCATCGGGTATGGGTCTTTCTTTGGTAGTTGCTTGTGACTAAGGAAGTGTGCGGGGGCGGACGTTCTACGGACGTTATTCAGACGTGCGCGGGGCGGGTTCGGTTGCCAGTAAAAGTCCATTCAAATTGCACGACGCGGGCATGCAAAATCATGCATTGCGAGGGGCGCGCGCCGTGTGCTAGCGTGCTCGTTATAAAGGCGACGCCGAAGCCGATTTTCAACTTGCGAAATGAAACTGATATGAGCACCAAAACAGACGCCGCCGCCGCGGCGACGCCGCACGGGGAACGCCGCGCGCGTTTCGAGACCTCTTCCGGCATCGAACTCGCCAACGATTTCAACCCGGCGAACACCGCCGCGCCCGTCTACGAACGCGACCTCGGCGCGCCCGGCGCGTATCCCTACACGCGCGGCGTCCGGCGCAACATGTATCGCGGTCGCTTCTGGACGATGCGACAGTATGCGGGCTACGCTTCGGCCGAAGAGTCGAACGCGCGCTACAAGTACTTGCTCGCGCACGGCACGACCGGCCTCTCCGTCGCCTTCGATCTCCCCACGCAGATCGGACTCGACTCGGACGACCCGCTCGCGGCGGGCGAAGTCGGCAAAGTCGGCGTCGCCATCGACTCGCTCGAAGACATGGAGCGACTCTTCGACGGCATTCCGCTCGGAGAAGTCTCGACCTCGATGACGATCAACGCCACCGCTTCGACGCTCCTCTGTCTCTACCTCGCCGTCGCGCGGAAGCAGAAGGTTGCGCCCGACAAACTTCAGGGCACGATCCAGAACGACATCTTGAAGGAGTACATCGCGCGCGGCACGTACATCTACCCGCCCGCGCCCTCCTTGCGCCTCGTCACCGACACCTTCGCCTATTGCGCGCGCCACGTGCCCAACTGGAACACCATCTCGATCAGCGGCTATCACATCCGCGAGGCCGGTTCGACCGCCGCGCAGGAGATCGCCTTCACGCTCGCCGACGCCATCGCCTACGTCGAAGCCGCCACGGCGGCGGGCTTGCGTGTGGACGACTTCGCCCCGCGCCTCTCTTTCTTCTTCAACGCGCACAGCAACCTCCTGGAAGAGGTCGCCAAGTTTCGCGCCGCCCGCCGCCTGTGGGCGCGCATCATGCGCGAACGCTTCGACGCGCGCGACCCGCGCTCGCTCATGCTCCGCTTCCACACGCAGACGGCCGGTTCGACCCTCACCGCGCAGCAACCGGAAGTCAACGTGGCGCGCACCACGATTCAAGCCCTCGCCGCCGTGCTCGGCGGCACGCAAAGCCTGCACACGAACGCCTCGGACGAAGCCCTCGCGCTCCCGACCGAAGCGGCCGCGCGCGTCGCCCTGCGCACGCAGCAAGTCATCGCACACGAGTCGGGCGTCGCCGACACGGTTGACCCGTTCGCGGGGTCTTACGCCGTCGAACACCTGACGGACGAACTCGAAGGGCGCGCCGTCGGCTACATCGAAAAGATCGACGCGCTCGGCGGCATGCTCCGCGCCATCGAACTCGGCTACGTTCAGCGCGAGATTCAAGAGGCCGCCTACGCCTACCAACGCGCCGTCGAAACCGGCGAGGCGACGGTCGTCGGCGTCAACCGCTTTCAGATCGAGGAAGAGGCCGCGCCCTCGTTGCTGCGCGTCGAACCCGCTATCGAAGGGGCGCAGGTCGAACGCCTACGGCGCTTGCGCGCGCGGCGCGACGCGGCGGCGGTCGAAGCCGCGCTCGCCGCGCTCGAAGCCGCCGCGCGCACGCCGGAGGAAAACCTTCTCCCGCGCATCCTCGTCGCCGTCGAGGCTTATGCCACGGTCGGCGAGATCAGCCACCGCCTGCGCGGCGTCTGGGGCGAATACAGGGAAGCGGTCACGGTGTAAACGGAGTTGGAGAAGCTGTGATGGTGTAAGCGATGTCGGGGAGGTTTCATCGGCGCGGGTTGTGAAGTCCCGTGAGGGACGGTTGATAATAGCCCGGCGCTTTAGTGCCGGGAATAAGTTGAGATCATGAATCCGAGTCCCGTAAGGACGATTGAAAATTGCATGGGAGAGATTCAATCGTCCCTACGGGACTCTATATCAAATTTGATGCGTGCGATCCCCGGCGATAAATCGCCGGGCTATTATCAATTGTCCCTGACGGGACTCCTGAAACTGCCTCGCGAGCGCGTGATACGTTGACGGGTGGTTTTAAGTGATCAGGTAACGAAACCGGGGAGAGGTTCGATGAAGAAGCTAACAAGCGTGTTCGCGTTGGTGCTCTGCGCGGCTTTCGCGTGTCCGGGTCAAACCGCGTCAACGTCGTCGGCGGCGCAAAGACGGCGCGCCGCCGCGTCGCCGCCCCTCACGCCGGCGGGCGAAACGGCGGCCGCGCAACTCACGGGGCTGTACCGCATAGACCTCGCGCGCAGCGACAAGTTGTATTCGGTGGTGGCGGGCGCGTCGAGCAACCTGCCTTTCGGCGAGCAGCAGAAATTCTTCATCGACCTGACCGTGCGGCTCACGCCGCCCGACCTGCTCGCTATCGAGCGGCGCGGCCGCCGCATCACGCTCGCCTCCTCGCGCGCCCCGCGCATAGACTTCGACGCCGACGGCGTCACGCACAGCGAACGCAGCGGCGACGGCCAAAGCGTCAACACGCTCGCCGCGCTGCGTCCCAACGGTTTGACGGTAGGCGTCAGCGGTCAGAGCGGAGACAAGTTCAACGTCACTTTCGAGCCGCTCGAAGGCGGGCGCGCGCTGCGCGTCACGCGCCGGCTCAACAACGAACAACTGACGCAGCCCGTCCTCATCCGCAGCGTCTACGAAAAAATCTCCGACATTCCCCAATGGGACATCTACGACGCCCCGCCGCCCCGCCCCGGCCTGCCGCCCGTCGCCGCCTCCGACACTCGCGCGCCCGTTTCGCGCGGCCGCGAGCGCAACGCCGCCGACGCCCTGCGCCGCGCGCTCGACGAATGGATCGCGGCCACCAACGCCCGCGACATCGAACGGCAGATGAATTTTTACCCGCCCGTCATGAGAGCCTTCTACCTCCAGCGCAACGCCTCGCGCGGCTCTGTGCGCGCCGAAAAGGAGCGCGTCTTCCAGAACGCGCGCACCATCGACATCCGCGCCGATGCGCCGGAACTCATCTTCCAAGACCCGGGGCGCGCCGCCATCATGCGCTTCCGTAAGAGCTACGCCATCGAGGGCGGCGGCCAAAACCGCAGCGGCGAAGTCATCCAGGAACTACGCTGGCAACTCACGCCGCAAGGCTGGAAAATCTTCAGCGAACGCGACGTGCGCGTCATTCGTTGAACCGACGCTCCGCGTGTCATCCGTTGAACCGACGCTCCGCGCGTCATTCATCGAACCGGCGGTCTGCGCGTCGTCCATCGAACCGGCGGTCTGCGCGTCATTCGTCGAACCGACTTTGTGAGAGGTTAAAGCCTGATGAGAAAACTCCGGCGGCCGTTCGCGCTCTCGCTGTCCGTCTTCCTGCTGCTTGCTTCCTGTTGCGCGCTCGTGTCGCCCGTGCTCGCGCAAAGCGGGGAGGCGGGTAAGACCGCGACGACGCCCTCAAAGGGGTCGCCGGAGCGCAAGGCCATCCTCGATGCCGTGCGCGTGCGCTTGCAGTTAAAGAGCCAGTTCAAGGTTTATCATTTGAAACTCAAAGGCAACTGGGCTTACTTCCACGGCGGGGAAGTCGTGGAGGCCGGAGGGGGCGAGTTGCAGGAAACCGACCACGACGTGAAAGCTCTCCTTGAGCGAAAACAGATCGGCGGCAAACCCTTGTGGACGGTCGCCGAGCTTTGGACGCTGCCGACGGAGGACAAATTCCCCCACAACAATTTCGTCGCGCGCACACGGCGGCGACTGAAGCTGTCGAACACGCCCGCGGACATTTTCCCGGCCGACATGTGGAAGGTTGAAGCGAGATGAGTATCGGACGGTGACAGGCGGCGGTCGGGCATCCTGTGGGACTGATGGCTATAATGTAGATTAAGAGGGAATCAAGCCATGAAATATAAGATCGTCTTGGAAAAGTCCGAAGAAGGATACAGCGTTTCGTGTCCCGGCCTGCCCGGCTGCTGGTCGCAGGGGGCGACGGAAGAGGAAGCGATTGAGAATATCCAGGACGCGATTCAAGAGTATCTCGCCGCCATCGAAGACACTTTCAAAGATGCGGGCGTGTGAGGGATGCGGGATTAACGGTGGAAGAATTTAAGAAGTTGATTTGAGAGTGCACCCTATAGTGGTCGCTTGCCCTTCGCGGCGACTGCACATACTCTTTCAAACGTATGTCTCATTTGCTCGAAGTTAAAAATTTGCAGACGCACTTCTTCACGCGCGCGGGCGTGGTGCGCTCGGTCGACGGGGTGAGTTTTCATCTCGACCGGGGGGAATTGCTGGGGCTGGTCGGCGAGTCGGGGTGCGGAAAGAGCGTGACGGCGTTGTCGGTGATGCGCCTGGTCGGGTCGCCGGGAAAGATCGTCGGGGGAGAGATTTGGTTCGACGGGGAAGACTTGCGCGCGGCTTCGGAGAAGCGTCTGCGCGAGATTCGCGGCGACGACATCGCCATGATCTTTCAAGACCCGATGACTTCGCTCAACCCCGTCTACACGGTGGGCGAGCAGATCGCGGAGGCGTTGCGCCTGCACCGAAAACTCTCGCGCGGCGCGGCGCGCGAGGGAGCTATCGAGGCGATGCGCGAGGTGGCGATCCCAGACCCGGCGCGGCGCGCGGACGATTACCCGCACCAGTTGTCGGGCGGGATGCGGCAGCGCGTGATGATCGCCATGGCGCTCGCGTGCGACCCGAAACTGCTCATCGCCGACGAGCCGACCACCGCGCTCGACGTGACCATTCAGGCGCAGATACTCGAACTGCTCGACGGCCTCAGGAAATCGCGTGAACTGGCGGTGCTCTTAATCACGCACGACCTCGGCGTGGTGGCGGAGGTGGCCGACCGGGTGGCGGTGATGTACACGGGGCGGATCGTGGAGGAGTCGCCGGTCGAAGAGTTGTTCGCGCGCCCGAAGATGCCTTACACGGAAGGGCTGTTGAAGTCGGTGCCGAAGTTGACGGTGGGCGAGGCGCGCAAGGCGGAGCGGTTGCAGACCATCGAAGGCACTGTCCCGAAGCCGACCAACTTGCCGCCGGGCTGCCACTTCGCGCCGCGCTGCCAGCATCGCATGCCGCGTTGCACCGAGGGCGAACGGATTCCGCTCTACGAACTCGAAGGCGGCGTGAAAGTGCGCTGCGTGCTCTACGACATGGCGGCGGCGGTCGCGGCCGACAATCAGGCGACGGAGAGCGCATCAACTTAGAAGGTCTTCGGCGCGCGCCCATTAAGGCTCGCCTTCGAGGCGCGGACGACGCG
>DASQNL010000294.1:0-7459 GCA_035644995.1 Pyrinomonadaceae bacterium
CCCGCGATACCACTCCAGCAACTCGTAACCGAGGTGGTCGTAAGTGATGGCGTCGCCGCCGAAAAAGCCCTGCAACTCGAAGGCGAAAATGACCGACCCGATGACCATCCTGACGAGCAGCCCCGCGACGAACAACTGCACGAGATACCGCCGGTCGCTCTCGACTTTCCCGATCAGGTAGGCGAAGGCCGACGCCACCACGATGCAGAAGAGAAGCGCGGCTGCGCCGAAGCGCGGAATAAAGAGCGCGATGGCCGAGCCGATGAGCAGGAAAAGAATGGCGAGAGCGGCATTCATGCTGTTAAAAAAAACCCGGTGTACTCTCCGCGACGGCCGACCGCTCGACCTCCGTGAGACGCGCCGCCCCTAGCGACGCAGGACGAGATGATTTTCCAACACCAGCCCGTCGAAGTTAGCTCCCTGAAACGTGTTGATCGCGTTCTGCGGCGTGCACACAATCGGCTCCTGAATGTTGAACGACGTGTTGAGCACCATCGGGACGCCGGTCAGGCGCGCAAACTCGTCGATCAGGTTCCAGTAGCGCGGGTTCGTGCGGCGGCTCACCGTCTGCGGCCGCGCCGTGCCGTCCACGTGCACCACGGCCGGGATCGTGCCCTGCTTGTCTTCCGCCACGTGCAGGACGGTGACCATGAACGGGTCGTAATGCGGGCGGCCGAACACTTCCTCGCTCGCTTCCTCTTTCATCGAAGGGGCGAGCGGGCGGAACCATTCGCGCAGCTTAACTTTCTTGTTCAGCAACTCGCGCATGTCCGCGCGGCGCGGGTCGGCGATGAAGGAGCGGTTGCCGAGCGCGCGCGGCCCAAACTCCATGCGCCCCTGAAACCAACCGAGAATCGCGCCGTCGGCAAGCATCTGTGCCACGCGCGGGAGCATCTCCGCGTCGTCGAGCGTTTCGAAGCGCAAGCCCGCCGCCGTCAAGGCCGCCGCGCACTCCTCGGAGGTGAAGCCGGGGCCGTAGTAGGCATGCTCCATGCGAAACTTGCGCGGCTGTTTGAGCCGCGTGTGATAGACCATCAAGGCCGCGCCGAGCGAGCACCCGGCGTCGCCCGCCGCCGCCTGCACGTAATACTTCTTGAACGGCGACTCGGTCATGATGCGCCCGTTCATCACGGAGTTGAAGGCGACGCCCCCGGCCATGCACAAATTCTCCTCGCCCGTCATTTCGTGCAGGCCGCGAATGAGGTGGAGCGCGGTGTCTTCCAGCGCCTTCTGCGCGCTGGCGGCGATGTTCCAATGTCGCTCGGTCAAATCTTCGTCGGGCTGGCGCGGCGGCCCGAGAGCCTCCCTGATCTCCGCGCCGAACTGGTAATGCTTGGCGAGGTGATGATCGAGCACGCGGATGTTCAGGTGAAAATCGTTATTGCCGTTCACGGTGAGCACGCGCTGCCTGAAGAAGTCGTAGTATTCGGGTTTGCCGTAAGCGGCCAAGCCCATCACCTTCCACTCGTCGCCGCCGAACATGTCGAAGCCGATGAAGTTCGTCACGGCCGAGTAGAACTGGCCGAGCGAATGGGGCAGCTTGATGCGCTTCAAGACGCGCAAGTTGTTGGCTTCGCCCTGCGAGAACAGGGTGGTCGTGTCTTCGCCGGTGCCGTCCCAGGTGAGGATGGCGGCGCGGTCGAAGCCGGACGGAAAAAACGCGCTCGCCGCGTGGCATTGGTGATGTTCGAGAAAGTGGAAGCGAAACTTCGAGGGGCCGAAATGCTCGCGGATGCGGCGCGGGTGGCGGAACATGCCGAGGTAGCTGTCGCCCACCTGCGCCACGCCGCGATCCACGCGCGCCTTGAACATGTCGCGCGAGATGAGCGCGGTCTTCAAGGCTTGCAGCGCCTTGTGGCGCAGCACCCACGGTTTCCAGTAGAGGCCGATGTGTTCGACCTCGGAGATGTTGATTCCGGCGTGGTCGAGACAGAACTGGACGGCGTTGTAGGGGAAGCCGCTGTAATGCTTGACGCGCGTGAAACGCTCCTCTTCCGCCGCGGCGACGAGTTCGCCGTTGTGGAGCAGCGAGGCGGCCGAATCGCCGAGCGTCGTTAAACCGAGGATGTACATTAAAACTGGCCTCCCTGCCTGCTCGCCGCCTCTACCGTCGCTTGTTCGCTCTGCGACGCCGGTTCGCCCGGCGAGGCGGACTTTGCCGTCACGGCCTCGTCGCTCTCGGCGGCGGGCAGACGGCCGCAGACGCCGAAGCCGCGACGGTCGTCGTTGCAAGGCCACATCTCCCTGAACCCCGCGGCCTCGTACCACCCGGCGACCTCTTCGTAAGTATGATAATAAGCGTAAGGCGCGCCGAAGATGTCCATTAGAGCGAGCGCGGCCTCGCGGCGGCTCATGATCGGGTATTTGCGCACGCCCAGCCCGTTGACCGCCTTGCAGAAGCCGATGAAGGGCACGGCCATCAGGTCGGCCACGCGCGCGAACTGGCGCGGCCGGATGCGCGTCGTCACGACGCGCAGCGTGTCCACCACGGGCGTCACCAACTTCTCATACTTATAGAGCCAGACGTAGAACGTGCCGCGCGGTTTCAACAGCGGCAGCAGCGCGCGAAAGGTCTGCAAGGTGTCGGGCGTGTGGTGAAGGACTCCGGCCGAGTGGATGATGTCGAGCGTCGCGGGTTTGAGCGGCGGCTGTTGCAAGTTGGCCTGCACGAAATGGACGCGCGCCGGGTCTGCCCCCTGATGCCGGTGGCGATAAGCCTGCCCGTGCTCCAACCCGGAACTGAGATCAACCGCGATCACTTCGAGTCCGAGCGCGGTGTAGGCGACCGACTGGCTGCCGTTGCCGCAACCGGCGTCGAGCATCACCTTCCCTTTGAGTTCGGCGGCGGGGATGCGCAGCGGGTTCAGGAAAAACCACTCCACGCGGTCGGAGAGTTTCATGCCCCAGGTCGTGCCGCCGAGGTCGTGATTGTCCCACTCGTGGCTGAAATTCTCGCGCGTCTGGCGGTCGTAGTTGACGCCCCCGGCGAAGGAGCGCGCGGTTTCCACGATTGGCCGCAACTCCGCCGGCAAGGGTTGGGGCAGGAGCGGCTGGAGAGTTTCCCAGTGTTCGGCGAGCGCGTCGGGCAGCATCCGCGGGACGCCGCGTACCACCGGAAACCAATGCGCCCCGGCGCAGCGGAGCAGCCCTTCCGTGATCTCTTCCGGGGAGCCGGAGGCGGTCTTGAGGGGGAAGACTTCCAGATTCCCTTGGCAGTGCGGGCAGCACAGGAAATTCAACAAGCGTGTGTACATAACAAAAACTAAAAGCGGCTCAAAATACCGTCGGCGCGCTCCAAACCCCCTCGCGCCGGGTCGTATGCGGCTCGGTCAAAATCAGACGACTCAAAACAGGACTATAGCGATCATTCTGCGAACCGGAAAAAAGATGATTGACGCGTTGAAATTTCCTACTCGTTTAACAGTTGAACCTAACAGAATTCCGCCCAAAAGTAAAAAACCGGCCAATCGTCTCAACTTGAAGGCTTGCGCGCGATGACATCCATGTAAATCCCCGCGCCCGCGCGGCGGCCGACCCAATCGATGAGTTTGGCGGCGCGATATTCGGCCTGTTTGCGCAGAGTCATCGCGCCCTGCGGCGGCCAGATCGCGCCGCCCATCGTGAATTGCTCGATGCGGAAATCGACGCGGGCGAGCAGTTTCTTGAGCGAGCGCGGGTTGAAGCCTTGCACGTGATAGGGCGGGAACGTGGGGGCGAGCGTCACCACCCAGTCGCGTCCCTGCACGCGCATGTAGATGTTGCCGATGCGCTGGTAGAGTCCGTCTTCGTTCGGCGCGTCGAACCAGAGCAGGCCGCCCGGCTTGAGGATGCGGAAGACTTCGCGCATCGTACTGTAAGGATCGTAGAGATGTTCGATGATGGCGTTCATCGTGATGGCGTCGAAATGGTTGTCGGGAAACTTGATGTCGTCGAGCGTGCCGAGGCGACCGCGCACGCCGAGGTTGGCCTCCGCCCATTCCAGATAAGCCGAAGAGGCATCCACGCCCTCGTATTCCCAGCCGCTCTCGCGCGCCGCCCAGAGGCTCTCGCCGCGCCCGCAGGCCACGTCGAGGTAGCGACCGCGCCGCCCCAGAGTCTTCTCGAAGTAGGCCATCTTCTGAAGCGCGCTCTGCTTCTTGGCTTCAACGTCGTGGCCTTGAAAGTAGTCGTCGGTGTCGGTGTAGAGATCGTCGAGGCTGCGCGCGGGGAACGGCATCGGGTTCGGGTAGATGTGCGAACAGTCCAGACAGCGGACGATGCGCGTGCGCACTCCCGCGCCGCCGTGGTGCGCCGCGCCGCCGCGCCAGCCGAGCAGACGCGCGCGCTCGCCGCCGCACGCGCCGCACGCGGTCGGGCGAAAGTCGAAGGCCGAGGCGGCGGCGGCGGCTTCGGTGTGCGCCCGCGCCGTCTGGCCGCCGGCGGAAGTTGTCGCCGTCTCGTTTGGCGGAGTTCCCTTCACCGCGCTCATGGAGCGACTCCCCTCTTGTCCAGAATGTAACGCTTGTCGGCGAAGATGCGCCGCACGGTGCTGATGACGGGGCGGCTGATCCAATCGTCCGCCAGGCAGAAACGCGCCACTTCAGCTTTCACGCGCCGACGCTTCTTGAGCGCGGTGCGACATTGCAGGTAGCCCTGAAAATAGCCGACCAGCCCGTAGAAGAAGTACGCGAAGGAACGGAAGCGGACGCCGCGCACGGTCAGCCAGAACAAATTGCGCACGAAGACCACGGGCAAAAATCGCCACGGCAGGTGCTTCAAGTTGAACCACGCGGCATTGCGGAAACCGCGCCCGTAGCGTTTCCACGAACGCTGCTGGCGGCTCTCGCGGTGGTAGGAGAGGCAGCGCGGCTCGTAGATGATTTTGTAGCCCGCGTCCCAGAGGCGGATGGCGAGGTCGTCTTCGGTGGCGTAGATGAAGAAGTCGTCGTCGAAGTAGCCGCACTCGTCCAAAACGTCGCGCCGGATGGCCGCGCCGCAGGCCGCGAAACTCGTGATCTCGCGCTCGCGTCCCGGCTCGGTCGGGATGAGACGTTCTTCCCACAGGTGCGTCACGAGGCTCCCCAAGTGCGGGTTCATCACGCGAAACGCCATCACGGCCACGTCCTTATTCGACTCGTCCTCCCACAGCTTGACCATCGTCTCGATGGATTCGGGCGCGAGGTGCGAATCGTCGTCGAGCATGGCGACGTACTTGCCGCGCGCCGTGGCGAAGCCGACGTTGTAGCCCGTCATGCCCGTGTTGTCGTGGAGACGCACGACCGTCACTTCGGGAAACTTCTCATAGACCATCGCGGCCGTTCCGTCCTTCGAGCCGTTGTCCACGACGATCAACTCGATGTTCGGATAGGTCAGCTTCCGCAGTTCGTTGAGGCCGATCTCCACTTCGCCCTTACGATTCCACGCGAGCATCACGATGCTTACGAGCGGCTGCTCCTCGCCCGCGCGCGCCAGCGCGGCCGCCTCCGGTTTGACGATGCCGAGGATGGTCTGCACGAGCACCGGCGCGCGATGCCTTCCGGGGCGCGTGCGGTCTTCGAGGTCGCGCGTGGCGAGTTTGACGCTCGTATCGCGCAGCGTCTCCTCGTCAAAGGTGAAATAGCCTTCGCCGCCCTGATGATGCGGCACGTTGGCGATCAAATAATCGTATGCGCCTTCGCCCACTTGCTCGACGATCTTCCGCGCCAGCTCCGCGCCCGTCGCGCCGCGCGTGTCGGCTTCCTCGACGATGTTGACGACCATGATCTTCGTCGCGCGGCTGCGCCGAATCGCGTCGCTCACGCCGTCGATCATCAGGGTCGGCAGGAGCGACGAGTGGAACGTGCCCGGCCCGTAGATGATCACATCGGCTGCGTTCAACGCTTCGAGCGCGCCCGGACTCGGCGCCGTCGGCGCATGCACCTCGCGGCGGATGCGCTCGCGCGCCGCCTCCACGCCGCCGGACTCGGCCGCCCAACCGTCCAACGCGAGCGGGGCGACGGGCGTTTTGGCGAGGAAGAGTTCGAGGATGTCGCCGTCGGCGTCCGTGATGACGGCGGCCTCGGAGGCGAGCACGCGCCCGTCCGTGCAGATCGCGAAGAGGTGGCGATTCTCTTCCGACGCGATCTCGATGCGCCCGCGCACCTGTAAAACTTCTTCGAGCGCGCGCAAAGCGCGCGTCCAACTCCGGCCGTGCTCGTAATACGCGCCGAGCAGGATGCAGTTGCCGAGCGCGCAATCCGCGAAAGAAAACTCCGCGCCCTCCTCTCGCTCGCGCCTGACGAGTTCGGCGAGAAACAATCTCAAGTAGCCGACGAATCGCTCGCGCGCGTCGGCGGGCATGCGCGCCGTCATCTTCAACAATTCGCGTCGCTCGCCGCGCACGAGCATGTCGCCGCCGGTGGCGCAGAGGTCTTCGATCTCGCGCCTGAAATCGGCCGCGCGCTCCGCCTCGGCCGGATACCTGTAGCCGAAGACCTCATAGCGCGACCAATAGCCCGCCGCATCGAGATTCATCAGGGAGAGCAGGTTCTTGCGTAGGTCGGAGGGGCCGAGTTCGTCGAAGACGTAGCGCAGCCGCCCGGTGCTCAACCCGTCGTCGTAGGCGTTGACGAGACAGGTCACGCGCGCGCCCTGATCGAGCAGTTGATTGGCGAGCGGGCCGCTGCCGCGCCCGCCGCACAAAATGACGATGTTAAACCCGCTGGCCGATTGAAGCAGTTCTTTCATCTTGAAACTAACACCCGATTCCAACGCTCCGGGCAATCGCTCTATCCTTCGCGCCTTCCGTTTCAACTCCGCGCCCGCGAGCGCGAAACAGTTTTTCGCCCCGCGACGCAAAGTTAAAACAGGAGACGCAAAGCAGTTTTTGATGACACTCTAAAACATCTTTCCGAGGAGACCGTTAATAATGCACAATCAAACTCACGCCGACAAGTTGAGAAGGTGCGAAAGGAGCGCGTGCGTGGCCGCCGTTCCCTCCGCCCGCGCCGCCCGCGCCAGCGACACGACGCCCGCCGGAGTCGCGCGCGCCTCGCGCCCCCCCACGACCGACAGGCAGAGCGCGCGCGGGAAAACCAGCGGAATCACGGCGTCGTTCCCGCCCGCGTCGAACTCGTCGCCGACGTAGACGAGCGCGCTTTCCACCGCCGCCTCTCCCTCGCCCGCCGCCCGCGCAACTTCCGCCAGGAGATCGCGCATCGCCGCCTCTTTCGAGACGCCGCGCCGCGTGATCTCGATGCTGCTGCGCCCGCTCTCGGCGAGTTCGTAGTCGCCGTCCAATTGCGCGCCGCGCAACAAGCGTAGGCCGCGTGCGTAAATTTCCGCGCGCGGGTTCAAATGCACGCCCGCGCCCGCGTGCCGCTGCGCCGGGATGGGACGCAGCACGAGCACCGCGCCCTCGCGCTCGTGCACCCGCGCGGGCAGCGTCGAGAAATCGAAACGCGGGAACGCCGCCCGGTACCATTCGGCGCGCGCGCCGACT
>DASQNL010000295.1:0-5122 GCA_035644995.1 Pyrinomonadaceae bacterium
GGCGCTCGTCGGTTCTGCCGCATCCGCTCTTATCTCTCGACCACGAGAAAGCAGGGGCGAGGGGTGCTTGGTGCGCTTGAAGGGGCGTGTCGCGGGAAGCCACTAAGTGTCAGAAAACGCCCCGGATAGCTGAATAGTTACGACTTGACTATTGAGATCGAGCAAGGCATGATTCCTGTCTATTAGCTCTATCAAGTTCGCGCACAGAGGTTTCCTCTCACGATGGCTGAAGAGAACGTCCTCCAAAGATCGCCGCTGGCGCAAACGTCTGAGCGCGCTTTGTCGCGGCCGATTGACTCACGGGTGACTTCGGGCTTTTGCGAACGCTCCGTCTCAGAAGAGACACGCCGGGCTTATCGGCGCGTGGTCAAAGAATTCTTACGCTTCACCGCTCCACGCCATCCGGAGGAGATTACCCCGATAGACGTGCAGCGTTGGCGCGACCAGTTGATCGCACAGAAAAAGAGCGCTTCGACCGTCGCCTTCAAACTTTCCATCGTGCGTTCTCTCTTCGATTATTTGCAGGTTGGAGGCTACATCAGCCGCAATCCTGCGCTCTCGAAATTGGTGCCGCCGCCGGCCGTGTCCGATGATCTGCGTGGGCGTGCTTTGACTACCAAGGAGGTGCGCTACTTGCTCAGCGGCCCTGACCGCGAGAAGGCCGACGGGGCACGCGATTACGCACTGTTGCTCTTGATGCTGCGGACATCCATTCGCGTCTCTGAGGCGTGCGGCCTGCGACTCTCGCAGGTGAAGTGGAGCCACGGGCGATGGGTCATCAAGTTCAAAGTTAAAGGCGGGAGAGAACGCACCCAGCCCATTCCAACAGAGGTGAAGAAGGCGATTGACGAGTACCTGAGGATAGACCGCACGCGCCGGAGTCTGCAACACTCCGACGGGGCGGAACAGTTCCTCTTCCAGCCGCACACGAACTACCGAACGCTGGAATTCAATAAGCCGCTCTCTTCGACGATGGCCTGGCACATCGTCAGGAAATGGGGACAGTTCACCGGAGTGGGAAAACTCTCGCCGCACGACTTGAGAAGGACAGCTATCACGCGTGCGCTCGATCAGGGACTCTCATACCGGCAGGTGCAGATGATGAGCGGGCACAAAGACCCGAAGACCGTCATGCGCTATGACCACGGGCGCGAGAATCTGGAACTCAACGCGGCCAACTTCTTACAGTATGAAGACGAATAAATGTGCGCCTAGATGAGGGCAGGCGCACCCTTCATCCGTCGGGTCGGGACACATCTCGCACACTCACGCGTGCATGTTATACTCCGCCCGTTTTATCAACATTGCGTTCAGGTATCCACAACCATCGCAGTGGAAGAATTATTGGAGCGAGAAGAATTATGACTCATCAATCGCAGCCGAACCCCGCTCATGTCAATGACGCTGTGAGATCGGATTTTGAAGAGACTGTTGACGCGATGCCGGTTCAGGAAGCGAAAGCGAATGCGCAAATTACTTATCCCTGTTACAAATCGTTCGACGAGTTCATTGATGTGGAAAAGTTGAAGTCGCTGGACGGATACATCACCGAGAGAATAAAGCAGCATATTCAGGCGCAAAAGGATATTCAATTCTACACCGGCCCTTTCAGATTACAGGATTCAAGTCCGGATAGGCCGGGTTCGAGAATGATCTATCTGGCTCAATCAAAGCAGCCCGACAGTTATTTCGATCTTGATAAAACGGAGATTTGGGAACGCACCCCGGAAGCGAGCGAGTTCCACTGGTTGATGGATTTCATCGAGAGCTTACCCTTCAAGGCGAAGGGGAGAATGTTGATTATGTATGACGACGTGGCGCGACCCGTCCCGGCGCACAGGGATCATACGAGCATCGAGACGTGTCATGAGTTTATCTGGTTTCGCACGAATATGAACAAGCCGTTCTATATGTTCAACCATCAAACCAATGAGAAGAGATACGTCGAATCATACAGCGCGTGGTTCGATACGGTGAATCAGTTTCATGGAACCGACGCGGGAGAGGGACTGACGTTCAGCATCAGGGTGGATGGAATTTTTACCGACGAGTTCAGAAAACAAATACCGACTCCGGCGCATAATCTCGCTTCCACGCCAGCTCTCTGGGCGAGCCTCGCAAGTTGAAGAGGCGGGGCGATTATAGAAGCTCGCCCCCTCAGGTCATGGCGAGGAGAATCTTGCGCCCGCCCGTGAAAGGCATCCGTCCATGAGCCGTGAGCAGGTTGTCTAAGATCAAGATGTCGCCAACTTGCCACGGGACGAGCACCGTCTCTCTCCGCATCACTTCGCGTGCGTGTTCGAGCATTGGTAGGTCGAGCGGCGTGCCGTCGCCGTAATAAGAATTCAGTCGAAACTCCTCTTCCTTCATCGCCGAAATGAGAAGCTCGTAGGTTTCTCTATCCATCCCGCTCGGATGAAAACCATCGGCCTGATTAAACCAAACCTCTTCGCCCGTCATGGGGTGCAACGTTGTTGCGGGGCGCACCTCGCTCAAAGTTAAGCCGCCGTCATCCCTCCACTTGAAACTGACGTTGCCCGCGCGGCAGTGTTCCTCAATCACGCGTTTGTCGCCGGTCTCGAAAGCCTCCTGCCACGAGTAACCCGTCCCGGTTCCGCCGTGCAAGTTGCGCACATACCTGATCCTTTTACTCTTAAACTCGCGGACGACTTTTTCGTCAATCCCCTTGAGAATAGCCCGGCTGTTACCCAAAGACGTTTCGCCGCCGTGACCGGAAGCCGTCACACAACAGAAGTAGAGTTGATCCGGCCAGCGGTAGGTATAAGACAACTCGTTATGAAGCGAGAGCGTGTAATTTTGCGGGTATTCGGTCGAGGTATACACGCCCTCGCCCAGCTTAACGCGCGGAGATGCGCCGCCGATATAATCGATCAAACTCTTGCCGGAAAACTCGCGTACTAATCGCGCGAAGCCGCGGGCGTCGAGCACAGGGCAACCGCGCAACAGCAGCGCGCCCCATTGCAGCAATTGACGATGCAGAAACTCCCTGTGAGTGAGACACAGATCAATCATCGTTTCCGGTCTGGAAGCTGTCTCACGAATCTCTTCGAATTCGACGACCAGAGGTAAATTCTTGTGATTAAGAAAGCTCGTCCGCATAAATTTTCTCGACATCTATCAATAACTTTGACAAATAACCGTAACATTAAATGCGTACTTTACCGTACAGACAACTTGACCTCTGCGCTGTTATTTATTTTAATTCTAAAATTAGCGCATTAGAATAAGCCTCTTGCGAGTATCTGCATTGTCATACTCCAACGCTGCGCTTCGATACGAATGTCCGAGCGCAGAGAGTTATATCCGCGCGCACCAGATCATTGAGTGAGGGCGACCCGCCGGCAGACGCAATTAAAGCCGCCGGCTCTCACGAAAGTTTAACTTTATTTGAATGAGAAGCGAAAAAGCAGATACTCGGAGTGCGTTCGGAGCAAGGACACGGTTTGTATTTACATTCACTCGACGTTCGGTGCAAGTAAGGAGAATATGAAAATTTACATCAGCGGGCTTTATAGCGGAACCAATCCGCAGCCCGGTATCGGAGTCGCACGCTCGTTGCGCAAAGCCTATCCTGACGCCACTCTGGTGGGCGTCGAATATTCCAATCGTTGTTCGGGCATTCATTGGACTGACTTGGATGAGACGTGGCTGCAAAGGCCGTGGGAAGAGTTGAACCTCGACGCCTACGCCGCCGACATCAAGACTGCGCTGGATGCGGGCGCGCTCTGGATTTCGGGCGTCGATCTGGAAATCATGTGGCTCGCCTCCGTCTTTCCGGAGGGTCACCCGAATCTGTTGACGCCATCCGCCGCCGCCTTACAAAAGATCAGCAAACCCGCCGTGGAAGCGCACAAGGGTTTGCCCGTGACCATCCCTTCGTTCATCTCAACCGAACGCTCCGACTGGGAATTGCACGCCTTTTGTCGGCAGCAAGGGTGGAAGGTGTGGCTCAAGGGGCCTTATTACGAGGCCGTCCGCACGCATAGCTGGGACGTGTTCGAGAGAGTGCGCACGCTGCTGTCGCGCGCCTGGTCAACTGAGCGTCTGTTTCTTCAAAGCCACGTCACCGGCTACGAAGAATCGGTCTGCTTCAGCGCGTATCAAGGCGAACTGATCGATAGCGTCTACATGCGCAAGCGCGAACTGACGGAAGAGGGTAAAACCTGGGCGGGCGATGTCACGGAAGTGCCTGAAGAGTTCACGACGCCGCTGCGCCAGATCGTGAGAGACTTAAACTGGACGGGCGGCGCGGAGTTGGAGATGGTGCGGGATGCGGGCGGTCAGTTGTGGCTGCTGGAGTGCAACCCGAGATTCCCGGCCTGGATTTACGGCTCGGCTATCGCCGGACGCAATCTGCCCGCTCTGATGGTGGAGAGGGCGACGGGCGTTCCGGCGCAAAAAGCGACGACCGTGTGTGAGGAGTTCACGCGCGTGGTGTTGGAAATTCCGGTGCGCCCGCAATTTCCCTTGCCGAGCTTGCCCGAACCTTTCCCCGGCGGCATCGGTCATTCCATGAAGCATCCTTCGGGCACGCTGGCTCTGGCGGAACGCCTGCACAAATTGCACATCATCGAAAACGGTGGCAACGGTCAGGGTAACGGTAACGGCAATGGTAACGGCAATGGTCATCACGGCGGCGGCGCCAGCCAAGCGGATGCGCCCACGGTGCCCGCTTCGTTCATCGACGATCTGAAAACTTACGACTTCGCGGAGATGGAGACGCCTTCGTGGCTGTTTCTCGAAAGCACGGCTGCCAATCTGTTCAAACGCGCCGCCGGTTTAGCGAGCAAACTCAGCACCCCGGCCTTGACGGTCACGAATGCTTATAGCTTCAAGACGAACCCGGATGAGAGGCTCCTCAAGCTGGCGAAGGAGTCCGGCTTTTTGGCGGAAGCCATCAGCCTGTTGGAAGTGCAAAAGGCGCTCAAGACCGGATTCAGACCCGATCAGGTGATCCTGAACGGCCCCGGCAAATGGTGGCCTGAAGGACTCTTGCCCGACGCTCCCATTCACGCCGTCTTTTGTGATTCCATCCCGGACTTGCGGCGCGTGGTCGCCAGTATGGAAAGGAAGGAGCTACAGGCAAAAATCGTCGGGGTAC
>DASQNL010000296.1:0-3685 GCA_035644995.1 Pyrinomonadaceae bacterium
TGAAGGATGAAGTTAAAGCGGAAGACAGGAGACAGAATACAGAAGTCAGAATGAAAACGCGCGCATGTTTTATTCTGACTTCTGTATTCTGTCTCCTGTCTTCCAGTTCATCGTTCCGCGTTCCGCCTTAATCGTTCGCTCTCGAAATGACGATGGAAAAAAGGAAAGAGAAATCTATGATCTGGCTCGTGTTCGCGCTCGGCGCGGCCGTTTCGTGGGGGCTTTACGGCGCAATGCTCCATCAGGGGCAGGTCAAACTCGGCAACCCGATGCGCGCGCTGTTGTGCGTCGGCGTGGCCTATTTCCTGATCGGCGTGCTCGTGCCGGCCGCGTGGCTCTGGTCGCAGGGCGCGCTGACGGGCGGCTTCAACTCCGCCGGGGCGACGACGGCCACGGCCGCGGGCGCGCTCGGCGCGCTCGGCGCGGTCTGCATCATCTTCGCCTTCCGCACCGGCGGGCTTCCCACCTACGTGATGCCCCTCGTCTTCGGCGGCGCGCCCGTCATCAACGTGTTCATCACGATGTGGCTGCACCCGCCCAAGCACTCGCCCAATCCCATCCTCTATGTCGGCTTCCTCATGGTCGTCGCGGGCGCGGCGATAGTGCTCTACTTCCGGCCTCAATCTTAAACCGGCCGTTACCGGGCGGCGTTCATCGTCGCCAGGTCGCGTTGTCAGGCGTGACGGGCGGCTCGGCGCGTCCGCGCCGGTACGTGCGACGCTCCCGCGCGGCGACTTCGCGGCTAGCGTCAACTCTCTTGTCGGGCGTGCGAAGAATGCCGCCGCGCGCGCAAAGGTCGGGGCGACGCCTCACGAGAAAGTTGTGAGGCGTCGCCCTGTTATCTGCGACGCCTCTCTAACGTCATCCTCAAGCGGGGAGAAAGCGTTAGCGGGGCGCGCAGGCCGGGCGTAAACCGCTCTCTATTTGGCCGCGCGTTTGCCGATGCAGTACAGGTGGCCGGAAGTGCGTATGAAAATCTGCCCGTCGGAGATGGCGGGCGAACTGAGGCAGTATTCGTTGAGACTGTTCTCGGCGAGCACTTCAAATTTCTCGCCCGCGCGGATGACGGACGTGATGCCCTCTTCGCTCGTCGCGTAAATCTTGCCGTCGGCCAGAATGGGCGAAGCGGAATAGTCGCCCGGCTTGATGCGGACGGGGCCGTAAATTTCCTTGCCCGTCTTCGCGTCGAGACACCAGACGATCCCCTTGTCGCCCACGATGTAAAAATATTTCCCGTCCGTGACGGGCGTCGGCACGTCCGACCCGAACTGCGCCGACCAGACGAGGTGCGACTTCGAGATGTCGCCGCGCCCGCCCGCGCGGAAGGCGAGCAGCGGCTTAACGCGCGTCGGCGCGTAGATGATGCCGTCGTAGACGATGGGCGAGGCGACGATGCGGTAGAAGCCTAAGTTCTCCGGGTTGAGTCCGCCCGCGCGCCAGAGTTCCTTGCCGTCGCGCGGGTCGTGGCCGGTCACCACGTCGGCGCCCGTGATGACGATCTCGGTCTTTCCGGCGTGGCGCAGCAGGGCGGGCGTCGAATAAGCGTCGGGCGATTCCTGAACCGCCGCGGTCGGCCGCTCCACTTTCCAGACGGTCTTGCCGGTCGCACGGTTGATGCGCAGCACGTAGGAAGGCTCGTCCGTCTTCATGCCGTGGAGCACCTGCACGTAGAGCGCGTCCTCGTGCAGCAGCGGCGAAGAGGCGTAGCCCCACTGGAGGCCGAACTGGCCGTAGTCCTTCTGAATGTCGCGCGACCAGAGTTCGCGCCCCGCGAAGTCGAAGCCCTTGAGGATGCCCGTGCCCGTCATCACGTAGACGCTTTTGCCGTCGGTCACGGGCGAGGGCGAAGACATGTTGTGCTTGCGCTGCCGCTGATTGCCGCCGCCGAGCGAACGTTTCCACGCGAGCGTGCCCTTGCCGCGCTCCACGCACCACAGGAACAAATTGTCGCCCTCGGCGACGTTCAGAAAAACGCGGTCGCCCCACACAATCGGCGTCGAGCCGCTGCGGTCGGGCAGCGCGAGCTTCCAACTGACGTTCTCCTCCGCGCTCCACTTGTGCGGCAGGTTGCGCTCCTCGCTCGTTCCGTTCAACTGCGGCCCGCGCCACTGCGGCCAGTTGCCCGCACGCGCGGCCGTAGAGAGGGCGAGAACGACGACGATCAAGACGAACAGAAAGTTTTGACGGCGCATGATTTCCTCCTTCATCGAAACGGACTTAATATAAACGCATCTTGCTCGAAACGATTAACAAAATCTCCGCGCCCGCGCGCGCGGGAACGCGAATCACCGACCCGCGACAACGTTCGAACGCCACATGAAAAACTTTTACCTGCCCCTCGCGCTGGCCGTCGGCGGCAATTTGATTTATCACCTCGCTCAGAAGTCGATGCCGAAGGCGGCAAACCCGATCTTCATCATCACCATCGCCTACCTCGTCGGCATCCTTGCCTGCGTGCTCTACTCTTTCGCTTACCCGCACGACAAGTCGTTTCTCGACACCCTGCGCGAGTCGAACTGGGCGGTCTACGCGATGGGCTTGGGCGCGGCCGTCATCGAAGTCGGCTTCCTGCTCGCCTACCGCGCCGGTTGGAACATCAGCACCGCGGCCGTCGTGTGCAGCACGGCCGTCACGCTCATGCTCATCCCCATCGGCGTCGTCGCCTTCAAGGAACATCTCTCGGTGCGCAACGTCGTCGGCCTGCTGCTCTGCATGGTCGGCCTCGTGCTCGTCGCGAAAAAATAGCGACGGCGGGCGCGCCTTTCTCTCGCTCTCGCCGCGCGCCCCTACCCTGCCCGCGCGTCTCCTATTCGGCGCGCAAGGCCGGGAGCAGCGGCGCACGCAGCACGGCCGCCGTCGCCAAGAGCGACGCGGCGAGTCCGGTGACGACGATTGCGGCGAGCACGACGGCGAGCGAGGCGGCGGGCAGACGGCCGCCGCGCGCATAGAAGGCCGGGGCGATGGCGAGCAGCGCGCACACCACGCCCGTCAGTAACCCGCAGAACAGGAGCAGCGCGTTTTCCGCGACGACCATCAGCGCGAGGTGACGCGCGTTGTAGCCGACGGCGCGCAGCAGGGCGAGTTCCCTTCTGCGCTCCAACACGTTTCGGAGCAACACGGTCGCCAGTCCGAGCGTGCCGAGGATGGTGCCGAGGCCGCCGAGCGTCTGGAAGGTTGAGAGATAAGTGTTCTCCACGCGATGAAACTCCGCGAGCCGTTCGCCCGCGCCCGTCGCATCGAAGCCGAAGTCCGACAGGCGCGATTCGAGCAGCGCGGCCACGCTCGCGGCGGCGTCGGGCGCGGCGTCCAGCAGGAAGAAGCGATAGCCCTCCTGTTCGGGAAAGGCGCGCAGGAAATTCTTCTCCGACATCAACAACTCCGACTGAAACAAACTGTCCGAGAGCGCGGCGACGAAACGCAGACGCAGCGCGCGCTCCGTCCCCTCCTGCAAGACGATCTCTTCGCCGAGTTTGCGGTGCAGCACGTAGTTCAAAGAATTGGCGTCGGCGACGACGGGGATCGCGCCGTCCGCTAAATCCTGTTCGAGCAGGAGCCACGGGTTAGCCCGCTCGGCGTCGGTCGCGGCCAGCGAAGCCGCGAAGGTGAAGCGGTTCTCCGCGACAAAGGCGGGCGCGGGGGCGAGGATGCGCGGGTTGCGCGGTTGATAGAGATTCAGACAACTGGC
>DASQNL010000297.1:0-4674 GCA_035644995.1 Pyrinomonadaceae bacterium
TACGCCTTCATTTTGCAGCAGTTCGGCATCAACAATTAACGAAACGCGGAAATAGAAACGCGGCACGAATTAACAAAACGCGGAAGCAGGAACGCGGAACGATGAACTGAAAGCGACTTGCCTTTCACTCATCGTTCCGCGTTGCTGCTTCCGCGTGCTCCTTCGCTCAGGCTTCGCGGAGGTGGAGCGTGTCCCTGCGCCGGTCGGCCTGCGGGAGCGTGCGCAGGTGCGCCACGTAGCGTTCGCGGTCGTCGTCGCTCATTTCTTCGATGCGGACGCCGACGAGATAGCCCTCGCCTTCCGCCGCAAGTTGCTCGAAGCGCGCGGCCGTGGCAATTAAACTGACCGTGCCGCCGGGAAGTTCGAGCGCGACCGAGAGCTTGTTCTCTTTGAGCGTGATGTAGTCGCCGCCGATGCGGATCGAAGGCACGACCAGATTGAGGCCGCTCTCGCCGAGGTCGCGCGTGCGTCCCGCGAGAGCCGCCGCCGGTTTCGCGCCGGCGACGGAGACGTTGAACGGGATGCGAGCGGCGTAACGCGCGTTGCGGCGATGCGCGCTGCGCCGCTCGGTGACGTACTCGCGCAAGAGCGCAGAGGCTTTGTTTCTTAATCCTTCCATGATCGCGAGGCCTCCTTATGCAATAAGGTGTCGGGATTGGCTCGCGCCGGTTAAATCGCAACCGGCGACGCGGCTCCAAAGGGGACTGGTATCGGGGAAGACCATCGGCTGGCGTCGATTATCATAACATCGCCCGCCGAGATCGCCGCAACCATCGCGGAGGCGGGTTGATTCCGGCGCGTCGCCGGTGTGTCCCGTTACCTGTGCGCGCCATCCTCGCCGTGGGCGCGTCCGCCGCCGCCGTCTCGCCGGGGGCGATAAAAAAGCCCCCGTTGCGCGGCGGGCGCGGTAATGATATTTTGCTTGCTATTCGGCCGTCGCTAAATTCTGTTGTTTCCCGAAAGATTTTTTCATGCCGCCTCGGATTCGTTGTCACTCAACTTGCGCCCCGGTCGCCCCGACCTGCGTGCGTTCCTGCAACTAACATCCGCTCGCTGCGTACTACAACGACATCGCCCGTTCACTTCAGGAGAAATCAAACGCATGCGCCCACACGTCACGACCATCAAACTACTCCCGCGCGCCCTGCGCCTCTCGCTGCTCGCGCTGTGCCTGTGCGCGCTCGCGCCCGCGCCGCGCGCGCAAGAAGAGAAGCAGACGGAGAGAGAGGCCGTCGAGCGAGCGAAACAGGAAGAAGCCAAGAAGGCCGAAACCGAGAAGCCGAAACCCGACGAGGCGAAGAAAGCCGAAGAGGCGAAGAAACCCGCCGACCCCATGTCCACGCCCACTTTCGCGGGCTTGCGGATGCGGCTTATCGGCCCGGCTTTCACGTCGGGGCGCATCGTCGGCATCGCCGTCGATCCGAAGGACAAGAGCCGTTATTACGTGGCCGCAGGCTCCGGCGGCGTCTGGAAGACCGTGAACGCGGGCACGACCTGGACGCCCGTCTTCGACAACGAAGGCTCTTACTCAATCGGCGTCGTCGTGCTCGACCCGAAGAACCCGCTCACGGTTTGGGTCGGCACGGGCGAGAACAACAGCCAGCGCAGCGTCTCCTACGGCAACGGCGTCTATCGTTCGGACGACGGCGGCAGAAGTTGGAAAAACGTCGGCCTCAAAACTTCCGAGCACATCGGGCGCATCGTCATCGACCCGCGCGACTCGAACACCGTCTACGTCGCCGCGCAGGGGCCGCTCTGGGGCGCGGGCGGCGAACGCGGCCTCTACAAGACGACCGACAACGGCCAGACGTGGAAGCAGATTTTAAAGATCAGCGAGAACACCGGCGTCACCGATGTCGTCATCGACCCGAACAACCCCGACACGCTCTACGCCGCCGCCTATCAACGCCGCCGCCACGTCTTCACGATGATCAACGGCGGCCCGGAGAGCGCGCTCTACAAGTCCACCGATGCGGGCGCGACGTGGAACAAACTCACGCGCGGCCTGCCCACTTCCGACATCGGTCGCATCGGCCTCGCCATCTCGCCCGTCGATACGAACGTCATCTATGCGACCGTGGAGGCGGCCGACAAAAAAGGCGGCATCTTCCGCTCCACCGACCGGGGCGGCAACTGGGAACGCCGGAACGAGTTCGACCAGACGGCGATGTACTACTCGCAAATCTACGCCGACCCGAAAGAGCTTGATCGCATCTACGTGATGAACGTCTTCGCGATGGTCTCGAACGACGGCGGCAAGACCTTGCAGCGTCTCGGCGAACGCTCGAAGCACGTTGACAATCACTACCTCTGGATCGACCCCGAAAACACAAACCACTACCTCATCGGCTCGGACGGTGGCGTCTACGAATCCTTCGACCGCGCCGCGACGTGGGACTTCGTCGAGAACCTGCCGATCACGCAGTTCTACGATGTGACGACCGACAACGCCGTGCCCTTCTACAACGTCTACGGCGGCACGCAGGATAACTTCAGCGTCGGCGGCCCGGCGCGCACGCGCAGCGCGTCCGGCATCACGAACGCCGATTGGTTCGTCACGCAAGGCGGCGACGGCTTCCGCTCGCAGGTTGACCCGACCGACCCGAACATCATCTACGCCGAATATCAACACGGCGGCCTCGCGCGCTTCGACAAGCGCACCGGCGAGCGCGTCGGCATCCAGCCCGCCACCGGGCGCGGCGAAGACCCCTTGCGCCTCAACTGGGACGTGCCCTTCATCATCAGCCCGCACCTGCACACGCGCCTCTACTTCGCCGCCAACCGCCTCTATCGCTCGGACGACCGCGGCGACAATTGGACGGTCGTGAGCGGCGAACTCTCGCGCGCGCTCGACCGCGACAAGTTGCCCGTGATGGGACGGGTGTGGGGCGTGGACGCCGTCTCTAAACACGCCTCGACGGCGTTTTACGGCAACGCTTCCGCGCTCGCCGAGTCGCAGAAGAAAGAGGGCTTGATCTACGTCGGCAGCGACGACGGCCTGATGCAGGTGACGGAGGACGGCGGCAAGAACTGGCGCAAGATCGACAAGTTTCCCGGCGTGCCCGACATGGCCTACGTCTCGCGCGTCGTCACCTCCAGCCACGACGCCAACACCGTCTACGCCTCTTTCGACAACCACTGGAACGCCGACTTCGCCCCGTATCTTTTGAAGTCCACGGACGCCGGGCGCACGTGGGTTTCGCTCAAGGGCGACCTGCCCGCGAACGGCCCCGTGCTCGCCGTCGCGGAGGATCACGTGAACCCGAATTTGCTGTTCGCGGGCACGGAGTTCGGCGTCTTCTTCTCGCCGAACGGCGGCGCGAAGTGGATTCAACTCAAAGGCAATTTCCCGACCATCGCCGTGCGCGACCTCGCCATCCAGCGACGCGAAAACGATCTCGTTATCGGCACGTTCGGGCGCGGCATCTACGTGCTCGACAACTATGCGCCGCTGCGTCTGGTCTCGGCCGAACTGCTCCGGGGCGAGAGCTTTCTGTTCCCCGTCAAAGACGCGCTCATGTACATCCAGTCGCAGCCTTTGGGCGGGCGCGGCAAGGTCTTTCAGGGCGAGTCTTTTTACACGGCGGAGAACCCGCCCTTCGGCGCGACCTTCACCTACTATCTGAAAGAGACGATCAAGACGCGCAAAGTGCGCCGGCAGGAATCGGAGAAGGAGGCCGAGCGTCGGAACACGGCCGTCGGGCTGCCGACCGGCGAAGACTTGCGCGCGGAGGAAGAGGAGGAAACGCCCGTCGTCATCCTGACCGTGACGGATGCCTCCGGGCGCGTCGTGCGCCGCCTGACGGGAGCGGTCACGGCCGGGATGCAGCGCGTCACGTGGGACTTGCGTTCGCCCGCGCCCACGCTCGGCGCGCCGCCCACGCCCGACGCCGAGGCCGACCCGTTCTTTGAAGCTCCCGCGGGGCCGCTCGTCATGCCCGGCGCGTATAAAGTTTCGTTGGCGAAGCGCGTCGGCGGCGTCTTGACGCCGCTCGGCGCGCCGCAAACGTTCAACGTTGTAGTCGAAGGACAGTCGGGCATGTCGGCGGGCGACCGCGCCGCGCTCGTCGAGTTTCAACAGAAGGTCGCGCGGCTCCAACGCGCCGTGGCGGGCGCGCTGGAAACCGCCAACTCGCTCAAGCCCCGGCTCGTCTCGATCCGCCGCGCCCTGCTCGATACGCCGTCGGCGGGCGACAAGTTGTTGGACGACGCAACGGCGATTGACCGCCGCGTCAACGACATCCTGCGCTCGCTGCGCGGCGACGCGGTGCTGCGCGCCCGCAACCAGAACACGCCGCCTTCGATCAGCGACCGCGTCGGCCAGATCGTCGGCGAGCAACGGATGTCCATCGCCCGCCCCACGGGGACGCACGCCGCGCAATACGCCGTGGCCGCGCAGGAGTTCGAGACGGTGCTGGCAAACTTGCGCGCCCTCATCGAAGGCGACCTCGCCCGCCTGGAAAAGGCGATGGAGGCCGCGGGCGCGCCGCACACGCCGGGTCGCATCCCGGAGTGGAGAGAAAATTAGCAGAAACGATGGATTGAAGAGATTGATTCATTGGTTCATCGGTTCATTAGACCTCTTGCAAAAGTAATTAACAGAGGTCGAGTTCATAGTTGTGCAGCCCGGCGATTAAATTGAAGCGTGCAGCGAATCGCTGTCTCCGATTGCGG
>DASQNL010000298.1:0-4400 GCA_035644995.1 Pyrinomonadaceae bacterium
CCGCAGGCCGCGCTCGTCGCGCTCGACCCGCACACCGGCCACGTGCTCGCGATGGTCGGCGGGCAAAACTACGCCGCGTCGCAACTCAATCGCGCCACGGACGCGCGGCGGCAGCCCGGTTCGGTCTTCAAACCCATCGTCTATGCGGCGGCTTTGGAGCGCGGCATCTCGCCCGCGCGCCTCTTCGCGGATGCGCCGCGCGGCTTCGTGTTCGACCGCCACAGCGCGCCCTATCGCCCGGCCAACTACGGAGGCGGCTACTACATGCGCGACGTGACGATGCGCACCGCGCTGACGAAATCCCTGAACGTCGTGACGGTTGATCTCGCCATGCAGGCGGGCTTGGCGCGCGTCGGCGCGTTGGCCGAAACGTTCGGGCTGGCAGCGGCTCCCGCCTACCCGTCGCTCGCGCTCGGCACCACCGAGGCGACGCCGCTTGAGATCGCTTCCGCTTATACCGCGTTCGTGAACGGCGGCACGCGCACGCGCGCCTCGGCCGTGACGCGCGCCGTTGACGGCGCGGGCGTGAAACTCTTTGAAGAGTTTCTCCCTTCGACCACACAGGCCGTCCAGCCTGCGACGGCTTACATGATCACGGATATGCTTACGAACGTCGTCGCCGAAGGCACGGCGCGCGCGGCGCGCGGGATGTTGAAACTCTCGGCGGTCGCGGGCAAGACGGGCACGTCGCGCGACGGCTGGTTCGTCGGCTACACGCCGCGCCTCGTCTGCGTCGTCTGGATCGGCTTCGACGACAATCGCCAACTCGGTCTGACGGGCGCGGACAGCGCGCTGCCCGTCTGGGCGGAGTTTGTGCGCGGCGCGCTCGAACTCCGCCCCGAACTCGGCGGCGCGGCCTTTCTGCGCCCGGCGGGCGTCGTCTCCGTCGAGATCGATCCCGCGACGGGACAACTCGCCGCGCCCTCCTGCCCCGCGCCCGAACGCATCGCCGTCACACACGCGCTCGCCCCCACGACCGAGTGCCTGTTGCACCGCCCCATCTTTCCGCTTCTCGCCGACGCACAGCCGCCCGCGCCTCAATCGACGCTCGTCGTCGCTGACGATGCGACGCGCGCCCCGGCTTCGTCGCGGCCGCGCGTGCCGCACGAAAACTCCGCGCCCGTCGTGCTCCCCGCGCCTTCGATTCAAACGACGCGCATCGAGCAAAGTCGCAACGGACGCGCGCGGCTCACAAACGATCCGCAGATCGTCGTGGTCGGCCGCGCCGCGCAACGCTGATTGCCGGAAGCTCCCCTGCGGCCTTCGCGTCTTGGTTCCACACCTCCGTCCGCTTCGATGTGATTTAGCCTGCCGCCGCTTTCGCGGCTTTAACTTGTCGTCGGGCGGGTTACAATTCCCGTATCGCCGGCGCGTCAACGTCGCGGCGTTCGAGCAAGACCTGAGCGATGGCGTGTTCGGTGGTGTGAGAGATGGAGAGGTGCGCCGTGGTCGCGCCGGAGCGTGCGAGGAGTTCGCGCGCGAGATGGTGGAAGACGACGGAGGGCGCGCCCGCCGCGTTTGAGACGACTTCGATGTCCTGCCACGCGAGACCGCCGCTCCAACCCGTGCCGAGAGCCTTCAGCGCGGCCTCCTTGGCGGCGAAGCGCGCCGCGTAGTGTTGCGGCGCGACGACGCCGCGCCGCTCGCAGTAGTCGCGCTCGCCGGGGGTGAAGACGCGTTCGGCGAAACGCGGCGTGCGGCGCAACACCTGTCGCACGCGCGCCACTTCGATGATGTCTATGCCGATTGAGATGATCACGACGGATTCCGAATTCCTCGCGCGCGCCGGATTCCACTGGCGCGCCGGGGGCGACGTGCGAATTCTGGTTTGCGCGCCGTTGGCAGCGGAGGGCTTCGTCAACGGTTTCTCGACGCGCGGCGGAGGTTGCAGCCCGTTCCCGCAGGGCGCGCTCAATCTCGCGGGCTTCAACGAAGACGACGCGGCCAACATCCGCGAAAACCGTCGCCGCTTCCTCCAACTCTTTCGCGGCCACTGGCGACTCGCCACCTGCTGGCAAGTTCACGGGGCTGACGTGCGCGTCCTCGGCGGCGACACGAAGGGCGCGCTCGACGCCAACGAGGAACGCTGCGACGCGCTCGCCACCGATGCCCCGCACATCCTCCTCGGCGTCCAAACCGCCGATTGCGTGCCCATCCTCCTGGGCGACGCTCGTCACGGGGCTTGCGCCGCCGTCCATGCGGGCTGGCGCGGCACGGCGGCCGAAATCGTCCCCGCCGCGCTCGCGCGCCTGCGCGCCGCCTACGGCACGCGCCCCGAAGACGTGTCCGCCGCGCTCGGCCCCGCCGCGCTCGGCTGCTGCTACGAGGTCGGGAGCGACGTGAGCGAAACTTTCCGCGCGCGATTCCCCTACGCCGACGAACTTCTCACGCCCACGCGCCCCGGACACGCGCGCATTGATTTGCACGGAGCCAATCGCCGCCAACTCACCGACGCGGGCGTCGCCCCGACGCGCATTCACGCCGCACCCTTCTGCACCATCTGCCGCGACGACCTCTTCTTCTCTTACCGCCGCGACAAAAAACTCCACGGCCGCACCGGCCGCCTGCTCGCGGTCGTCGGAAAGCTGAAAAATTGATTCATTGATCCATCGGTTCATTGATTCAATGAAGAAATGAACCGATGAATCAATGAATCAATGAATCAATTCTTCCTCATCTTCTGCCGAAGTATTGCGTGTTGATGCGCTTGACGGATTCGTTCGCGCCGACGACGTTGATGCCGAGTTTGACTTCGCGGGTGGTCGGGGGGAAACACACTTCGTCGTTGCAGCTTTGGTAGGTCACCTTGGCGCGCAGTTCCGTCAAGCCCGTCTGGTAGTTGGCGGGGACGATGACGTTGAAGCGCATCACGGCGCGGCCTTCATAGAGCGAGAGAGCGTCTTTCGAGAAACTGAGACGACGCACGACGGCGCGCGGGTAAGCGACCGCGCTGATGCGCAAGCCCTTCGGCGCGTCGATCTTCAGCACGGTCGGGATGGAGAATTTGGCGGCCTTGTTCGCGTTGACGTGGAAGCCGTGCGGGATGTCGAGCACGACGGCCGCCTGCACGCTGCGGCCGCGCTGCGCTTTGTCGGCGGCGAAGAATCCGTTGACGCCGATGTTGCCCTGCGCGACGGGCGCGTCAACTAACGTCGCCGCGGCGCGATACGGCGCCGTCACGGCGGCGGCGGCTACGACGGCGACGAGCAGCGAAGCGGCAATGAGAAACGAAGCGAGGCGCGTGGTAAATATTTGTCTGGGCATTTCGGTTATCAGTGATGTCCGGTTGAAGTCTTTGGCCGACTAGCCGATTAGTTGATGCAAGGTCTGCGGGTTGAGGTTGTTTACGGGGCGGCGCGCGGCGAGTTGGCCGCAGGCGGCGTAGATGTCGCGCCCGCGCGGGCGGCGCACGTAGGCGCGGACGCCCTTCGCTTCGAGGATGTTTTTGAATCGCTCGACCTGTTCCAACGGCGTCGGGCGATAGGGCAGCGGGTCAGCCGGGTTGTGCGGGATCAAGTTGACCTTCGCGCGCAGTTGATGCCGGTTGAGCAGATTCGCCAACTGCCGCGCGTGCTCGTCCGAGTCGTTCACGCCGTCGAGCATCACATACTCGAACGTGAAACGCTCGCCCGGCTTCAGGGACGACTCGAACTCCCTGCACGCCGCGAGCAACTCTTCGAGCGGCCACTTACGGTTGATCGGCATCAACGTGTTTCTGAGTTCGTCGGTCGGCGCGGCGAGCGAGATGGCGAGATGCGGTCGGTCGGGAAGCGTCGCCAGTTCCAGTATGCGCGGCACGATCCCTGCGGTCGAGACGGTGACGCGGTTCGGCACGATGTGCAGTCCGTTCGCGTCAGCCATGACGCGCAGGGCTTTCATCAGCGGCTCGAAGGCGAGGAACGGTTCGCCCGCGCCCATCGCCACGAGGTTCGTCCCGCGCGGCGTTCGCGCGCCCACGCCGTAAGCATCGTTTAAGGCGATCACGATCTGCTCGACGATCTCGCCAGCCGTGAGCGTGCGCAGGAGTCCGAGTTTCGCCGTCAGACAAAAGCTGCACTGCAAAGGGCATCCCGACTGCGACGAGAAACAGATCGTGTCGCGCCTTTCTTCCGGTATGAACACGGTCTCGACGGGCAAGCCGTCGTGCGTCTTCATCAAATAACGCCGCGTGCCGTCTTCCGAGATGTAGCGCGACTCGACCGTGAGCGTCGAAGCGGTCGCGCTCTCCGCCAGCGTCGCGCGAAAACTCTTCGGCAAGTCCGTCATCTCCT
This sequence comes from Pyrinomonadaceae bacterium, assembly GCA_035644995.1. Lineage (GTDB taxonomy): Bacteria > Acidobacteriota > Blastocatellia > Pyrinomonadales > Pyrinomonadaceae > JAIVJZ01. Next base: position 4,272 of record DASQNL010000298.1, read on the forward strand.
CGAACGAACGCAGACGACGGCGATGCAGCGCGCCGAACAACTGCCGCCCGCGATACGCAGGCTCGCCCAGACCCTCTACGAACGCCGACAACTCCGCCTCGTTCAACCCCGTCAGATGCGTTGCTTGAT
>DASQNL010000299.1:0-4192 GCA_035644995.1 Pyrinomonadaceae bacterium
TATTGTTTCCTACAAGGTGGCGGGATAGCGGTAGTCCGTATCGTTCGAACGGTTGGCCTCGCGCGCGCTCGCAATGATGGCGATGGAATCCGGTTCCATGCGCCGCATGAACTCCGCGAGTTGTGGTCGTGCCATAAGAAGTCTCTCCTTCGGAAACGATAGAGCGTGTGATGTGGTGGCGACATTGTAACCGAAGAAGCGCGCCCTGATGAAGACCCGCGCCGCCGCGTGCGCCTTCCGATGACTTCCCTCCGCGATGTTTTCGGACGATAATTCGCCGCACCTCGCAAAACAACGGAACGACGATTCGGAAATCCTATGGCGACACACATTCACGAAGCGACGGGCGCGCGCCAACCGGACGTGCAAGCGGCACGACAGATCATCTCGTATGACCCGGCCACGGGCGCGGAGGTGGGGCGCGTGCCCGCGGCGACCGCAGACGAAGTGGCGCGGGCGGTGGAGCGAGCGCGCGCAGCGCAAAAGGCGTGGGGCGCGCTTTCCTACGCGGAGCGCGGGCGCGTGACGCTCGCGGCGCGCGCGGCTGCGCTGGAGGAAATGGATGCTATCGCGGAGTTGATCTCGCGCGAGTCGGGGAAGCCCGTCGCGGAAGCGTTGATGATGGAACTCGTGCCGACGCTCGACCTGATGCAGTTCTTCGCGCGACGCACGGCGCGGCTGCTCGAAGCGGAGAAGATCGACATCGGGCAATACGGGTTGATGGGTCGCTCGTCGCGCATCGCGTATAAGCCGCTCGGCGTGGTGGGGATTATTTCGCCGTGGAATTTTCCGTGGGCGATCCCGCTCGGCGAGGTGGTGATGGCGTTGATGGCGGGCAACGCCGTGATTCTGAAGCCGAGCGAGTTGACGCCGCTCGTCGGCGTGAAGATCGGGGAGATATTCGACCGCGCCGGTTTGCCGGAAGGACTCCTCACAGTGGCGCCGGGCGACGGGGCGACGGGCGCGGCTTTAGTCGAAGCGGGCGTGGACAAGATCATGTTCACGGGGAGCGTGGCGACCGGAAGGCGCGTGGCCGAAGCGGCGGCGCGCAAGTTGATCCCGTGCGTACTCGAACTCGGCGGGAAAGACCCGATGATCGTGTTCGAGGACGCGAACCTCGAAGCGGCGGCGCAGGCGGCCGTGTGGGGCGCGTTCGCAAACGCGGGGCAGGCGTGCGCGTCGGTCGAGCGTTGCTACGTACACGAACGGGTCGCGGAGCGGTTTACGGCGCGCGTGGTGGAGTTGACGGGCGCGCTCAAGCAGGACGAGGGCACGCGCGCAGGCGCGGACATCGGCGCGATGTCGAGCGCGCGACAGCGGGAGATCGTCGAGTCGCATGTGCGCGATGCGCTCCGGCGCGGCGCGCGCGTGCTCGTCGGCGGCGGGCGCGGCGGACGTGAAGACGGATCGTTCCACGAGCCGACGGTCGTGGACAAAGTTGACCACACGATGGAGTTGATGCGCGAGGAGACGTTCGGGCCGGTCTTGCCGTTGATGACTTTCCGAACCGAAGAAGAAGCCGTCGCGCTCGCCAACGATAGCCCCTACGGTTTAACGGCGAGCGTGTGGACGCGCGACATCCGGCGGGGCGAGCGCGTGGCCGCGCGTCTGGAGGCGGGCACGGTGATGGTCAACGAAGTGCTCTACACCCACGGCATCGCGCAAACGCCGTGGGGCGGCGTGAAGTTGAGCGGCATCGGGCGCACGCACGGTCGGGCGGGCTTGCTCGAACTCGTCTCGGCGCAACACATCCACGTCAACCGCCTCGCGCGCTTCCATGATCTCTGGTGGTTTAACTACACGCCCCGCGCCGCCGAACTGTTTCGCGGCTTCGCGCGCCGCTTCACTACGGGTTCAGTGTTGCAAACCTCCCTGCTGCTTCCCCAAATGCTACGCCGCTTTTCCGAGCGCAGAGGGAAAAAGAAGCATTGAGAGGGACAGGTTCCGCCGGGTTCACGCTCGAGGACGCGCCTACGGATATTCACCCGTTCAGGTTCCGTGGAGAATGTTCTTTTTTTGTTACGATGGCAAAATGTTGCATTTACCTGCATTTTTCATTGCGACGGGCTAAAATAAAGCTGTCAATTATCTTACAACAATAGTATAGTGCCCGCTCTACTTGGTTGGGTTCCCCATCGCCCATCCTAAACAACCAACCGTCAGTTCAAACTTTGGAGACTAAAGAATGAAAAAGTTTACCCTCGGTCTAGTTCTGTTTGCCCTCAGCTTCGCGTTCCTCCTGGCGAGTGTGCCCCTCAATAATGCCGGCGCACAAGGCAATCGTCCTGAAGACCCCGGTCATCAATCCGCGGTTAGAGCCGACGGCAGCGTCGTCGCTCCCGACGGCACGGTTTTTGAATCCCACAAATCCTTCATCGACGCCGGCAGGAAGTGCAACACGCGCCACGCCGACGATATGGAAATCGAGAAGATCAACGGGAAGCTGGCGGCCAACCGCGCGGCGCAGGGCGGCGGCTCCGGCGGCGGCACCTCAACCGACGGCGCACGCCTCTACACGGAGGGTTCCGTCACCATCCCGGTTTATTTCCACGTCGTTTCCAAAGCGGACGGCACGGGCAACATCCCCGATTCGCGTCTCGACGCCCAAATCGCGGCGATGAACGAGCATTATGGCGGTCAGGACGGCCCGGTTTACAGGGGCGCGGCCGCGAACATGTCGTTCCGCTTCGCGCGAGCGGGCGTGACGCGCACGGTCAACGACACGTGGTATGCCGCCGGCCCCGGCTCGACGGCCGAAGCGCAGATGAAGAACGCGTTGCGCGTTGGCTCGGCCGACGATTTGAACTTCTACACCAACAGCGGCGGCGGCTACCTCGGCTGGGCGACCTTCCCGTCCGACTATGTCTCCAAGCCGAAGATGGACGGCGTGGTCTGCTACTGGGCGACGCTCCCCGGCTCCAACTACGCCCCCTATAATGAAGGCGACACGGCCACGCACGAAGCCGGCCACTGGCTCGGCCTCTACCACACCTTCCAGGGTGGTTGCCAGGGCAGCGGCGACGGCGTCGCCGACACACCCGCCGAGCGTACATCGATCTTCGGTTGTCCCACCGCTAACACCGACACCTGCAAGACGAACGCCGGTCTCGATCCTTACGAAAACTTCATGGACTACACGGACGATCCCTGCATGTACAAGTTCAGCCCCGGTCAGGTTGATCGCAGCGACAACATGTGGTCAACGTACCGCGCGGGCAAATAAGCCCTCCGACGTTAAAACCTGTAACCGGAAAGTTGAAGGAGCGTCTCCACGGGGGCGCTCCTTCTTACCTTTAGCCTCGAGGGAAATTTTCGATGCGTATATTTTCAACGATTCTTTCCGTGACCCTGCTCTGCGTTGTCCTGACGGGGGCGGCGCGTTCGCGGCAGCAGCCGCGGGGAGGCCGCATCATGCCCGCGCCGGGGCTGAAATGCGACCGCAACGATCTCACCTTGTATGACGGTCGTGTCATCGGCTATCGTCGCCGGAAGGGGAGCACCTTCCTGCGCATCCGCACCAACTTCGACACCACCGAAGAGGTTTCCATCAGCCACCCCGCGACCGACGACCCCTCCAAGTTCTATCTGCTTAACGGCGTGCCGTTCACCAAGAGCGACTGGCGACGCATCGAGCGCAGAAGGAATGTTTTGATTACCGGCATGCGCGCCAATGTCTGGGTCTGCCGGGATAATCCCTCGATCCAGCCCGTCGTGGATTGGCGGCCTGATGACACGGGCGCATACCCGCGCAGCCGTTGACCAGCGCGGCGTGCGGAGACGCGAACCGCCCGACGGGGCAGCGAGCCGCGCGCTCCCGGTTTCTCCGCCGCGTCGAGCCGACAGGTTGAAACTCACGGCCACGCGCGCCCCGGCGCGAAGCGACGACGGCGACCGTCATTCAGCCTCGTCATCGAGAATCTCTCTTCGTGAAATATCCGCACGCTCCCCGCTCACCTTTGCGACAGCAACTTCGGCCAGCCCATATTCTTTTTCTGTTACATCGCAACTTTCGCTCTGAGAAAAATGTTGCCAGTGCATTAAGAAGGTGCTAATAGTTCCGTCCCCCGAAGGTTGTCATAAGATTGTTATAAATTCGTTTCCACCTTACGCCGGTCAATATCCCTCCGGATAACTCAGACCGGCGTCCCGATCCACAATTCGGTCTAACTGGCGACGCGCTTCTCTCGCGGTG
>DASQNL010000300.1:0-3865 GCA_035644995.1 Pyrinomonadaceae bacterium
AAGGTCATCGCGCGCACGAACGGTTTCGCCGACGTGCTGCTGGCGGGCGAGCGCGTCGCTTTGAATCTACTGCAACGACTGTCGGGCATCGCGACGACGACGCGCGCCTTCGTGCGCGAGGTCGAAGGGACGAACGCGCAGATCGTCGACACGCGCAAAACGACGCCGGGTTTGCGCATGCTGGAAAAGTATGCGGTGGAATCCGGCGGCGGGCGCAATCACCGTTTCGGTTTGGACGACGGCGTGCTCATCAAAGACAATCACATCGCGCTCGCGGGGGGCGTCGGCGCGGCGGTCGAGCGCGCGCGCGCGGCGGTCGGCCACCTGCACAAGGTCGAGGTCGAAGTCTCAAGTGAAAAAGACCTGCGCGAGGCGATCAAAAGCGGCGCGGACATCCTACTGCTCGACAATCTGACGCCGGAAGAGACGCGGGCGCGGGTCGAACTCGCGCGCGAGTTGTCGCCCACAGTTCTGCTCGAAGCCTCCGGCGGCATCCGTCTGGAGAACGTGCGCGCCTACGCCGAGGCGGGCGTTGACCTCGTCAGCGTCGGCGCGCTGACGCACTCGGCGCGGGCGATGGACATCAGTTTCAAGATTCAACCGGGCTAAAGGCGGCTCGATGAGCGGCGGACGTTTGGAACTGCGCGATGCGTCCGGCGTGTAAATAAAGTTGTCCGTGGACAGTTGTCAGTTGTCAGTTGCTCGTGGTTATCAACTAAGTGGCTGAAGATTGAGTTGAACAACTGACAACGGACAACGGACAAACAACAACGGACAACTGACAACTGACAAAGAACCTTTCGATAGGAGTTTGATAATGCGAAGTCGTTCAGGATTGAGGCCGGTGGCGGCGTTGGCGTTGGTGTCGGCGTTGGCGTGGGGAGCAGCGTTCGAGGCGCAGTCGCAGCAGCAACGCAGGCGTCCGTCGCGGCGGGCGTCGAACCCGGTGCGCCCGGCCGCGTCGCGTCCGCTGCCCGAAGCGCCGCCGGATTACGAGCCGCGCGTCGTCAGCACCGCCGAGGAACAGGCGGCGCAGGAGGGACGCACGTCGCCGGCGACCGGCCGCGCGCGTCGCCCGCGCCCGACCGCGACGCCCGAATCGGACGAGACGCTCAAGACGGTGCAGAACTTGTTGGGCGAGTTCGGAAAACTCAACAAGAAGGTTGACGAACTGGAAAAGGAGCGGCGCGCCGATCTGATTCAGGAACGCCTGACGCGCGCCGAGCAGCGCGCCGAAGGTTTGCAGACCCAACTGCGCGACGTGTTGGAGAAGGAGTCGAATTTGCAGGCGCAGATGGATCGGGTGGACGAGCAGATGCGCCCCGAAAGTATCGAGCGGCAGGCCGCGCTCACGGGCACGTTTCGCCCCGACGAGTTGCGCGATACGATCCGCCGCCAACTCGACGCCGAGAAGCGACGCCTCCGCACGCAACTCGACGTGCTTCAGGGAAGCCGCGCGCGACTCGAAACCGCTCTCAACAACGCCGACCAACTCGTCGGGCGTCTCCGCTCGCAACTGGACGACGCGACCCAGCGCGAACTCGAAAGCGGCGACGCGGGCACCTTCAACGCCCCGCGCCCCGCGCCTTCGCCGACGCCTTCATCCACGCCGCCGCCGCGATGAAGGGATGAAGAAGAATTGATCCATTGATCCATTTCTTCATTGAATCAATGAACCGATGATTCAATGAATCAATTCTTCTTCATCCCTTAATTCTTATGGGTACGATCTCACAGGCCGAACTTTATCGTCTGATCGCGGAGCGGAACGCGCGGGGCGAGCGTGTGGTGGTGGCGACGGTGGCGCACACGCGCGGCTCGACGCCCCAGCGGCGCGGCGCGAAGATGCTTTTCTTCGAGAACAATGATGCGGCGGGCACAATCGGCGGCGGCTGCATCGAGGCCGAGGTCTGGGCTGAAGCCCGCGAGGCGATGCGCACGGGCGCGGCGGGCTTGCACAAGTTTAGCCTCACGGCCGACGAGGCCAGCGAAGAGGGAATGGTCTGCGGCGGCACGATGGAGATTTTCATAGACGTGTGGGAGGGAAGCGGGGAAAAAGGGGAAAGGGAAAGAGATAGAGGGAAAGAGTTCATCGAACTGCCTGCGAGTTAAGCCGAGGGCGCAACCCCTTTCAACGCTTTCACCTTTATCCTTTACCCCTTCCCCTTTTCCCTTTATCCTTCATCCGTTTCCCACGGAGGTTTTTCTATGCCCGCATCTTTCATGGAAGATTACAAGGCGAAGCACCGGCACCCTTTGAACCGCCTGACGCACAGCATCGGCATTCCATTGATCGTCGTGAGCTTGCCGCTGTTCTTTTTCAGTTGGCGCATCGCGCTCGCGCTGTTCGTCGCCGGGTGGGTGTTACAGTTCATCGGCCACTGGATCGAGGGCAACCAGCCCGCGTTCTTCCGCAATCCGATTTATCTGCTCATCGGGCCGCTGTGGATCGCCCGCCGCGCGCTCTCGGCCGTGGGGCTGGCGGCGAAACCCGTCGCCGCTTCCAACTCTCCCGCCAAACGCGCGCCCTGAAGATGAGCGGCATGCCCGACGGCTTCGACGGCGCGAAGCATCTCGCCGAATCAATCGCGCGCGTGCTGGAAGACGGCGCGGTCGGCGTTCTCGCCACCCTCGTCGAAGCCGCGCCGCCGCTCCGCGCGGGCGCAAAATTACTCATCAACAGTTCCGGCGAATTGGCGACGGGCGGCACGAACGACCGCGCGCTCGATGAATCAATCGCGCGCCGCGCCGTCGTCTTTCTCAACTCGCGCGCCGAGGCGCAGACTTTCCCGGTCGCGGAGTTTGCGCCGGAACTCGCGGAGCGAGGCGGGGCGCGCGTCTTGTTCGAGCGCATCGAGGCGGAGCCGCGCGTCGTCGTGTGCGGCGCGGGACACGTCGGCGCGTCGCTCGCGCGGCTGGCCGAGGCCGTCGGCTATCGCGTCACGCTCATCGACGACCGCGCGGATTTCGTCACCCGCGCACGCTTCCCCGGAGCGGGCATCGAACTCGTGGCGGCGGCGGAGGGCTGGGAGCGCGCCGTGCAAACCGCGGTGGGCAAGGGGCGCGGCGTGTACGTCGCCGTCGTCACGCGTGGGCACAACGAGGACGAGGAGTGCATGCGCGCCGTCGTCGCCGCGCAACCGGATTACGTCGGGATGATCGGCAGCCGGCGACGCACGAACATCGTGCTGGAACGGCTGCGCGAGTCGGGCGTCGGGGCTGAAATTTTAAGAGAGGTGCGCGCGCCCGTGGGGCTGGACATCGGCGCGGTGTCGCCGGAAGAGGTCGCGCTCGCCGTGCTCGCAGAGATCGTGGCGGCGCGTCGCGGCGGCACGGGCGCGCCGCTCTCCGCCTGGCGTCGGGAGTGAAGGGGCGGGGAAGTTTTGCCGACGTTGAATCACGGAGCGTCGTTCGTCTCCGCCGCGCATGGCTCAAGCGAAAACATTTAGAAGGAAGCTCACGATTGCGCTCGGCCTCGGCGCGCTATCGCTCTTGCCGCTCGGCCTGTGGGCGTTCTGGTTGGAACCCGCGAGCCTGACGGTGCGTGCCGTCTCGCTGCAAGTGCCGCGCTGGCACACGGAACACAGGAACCTGCGCGTGGCCGTCCTCACGGATTTGCACGTCGGCGCGCCGCACATGAAGTTGGATAAGTTGCGCGAGGTCGTCGAGCGGGCGAACCGGGAACAGCCCGATCTCGTGCTCGTGCTCGGCGATCTGGTGATCGACGGCGTGGTGGGCGGGACGTTCGTCGAACCTGAATTGATTGCCCTCGAACTGGGGAAACTACGTCCCCCGCTCGGCACGATTGCGGTGCTCGGAAATCACGATTGGTGGAACGACGGCGAGCGCATCACGAAAGCTCTGC
>DASQNL010000301.1:0-3182 GCA_035644995.1 Pyrinomonadaceae bacterium
CTTCAGGCGCGCAGGTGAAAATCGGCGACGAGCGGCAGGTGGTCTGAGGCGACGAGCGCCGTGAGGCTTTTGTGCAAAGTCAATTGACGGAGTTCGAGCGCGGGGTCGAAGTAGATGTGATCGAGGTGGACGAGCGGGAACGTGCCCGGGTAAGTGCGCGCCCTCTGCAGGTGCGTGCGCACGTCCGCGCTCTCCAGATGTTCGGTCAGGAGGCGCGTCGCCAGGCCTTTCGTCCATTCGTTGAAGTCGCCGAGGACGACGCGCGCGCCCGTCAGTTCAGTGTTGCCGAGTATCCGGTCGCCGATGAGTTGGCGCGCCTGGTGGCGACGCTCGATGTAGGCCGTGCCGAGATGCACGTTGAAGAGATGCAGCAGTCGCGCGTTGTTGTCGCCGCCGCGCCCCGTCTCGATGTCCACGCGCAGGCAGCCGCGCCGCTCGCGCCCGCGCCAGGTGATGTCGTAGTTGTGTACGTGTCGCCAGGGCAGGCGGCTGAGGATGACGTTGCCGTACGCGCCGCCCGCGAGACGCCGGTTTTCGCCGATGCAGTAGTCGTAGCCGAGTTCTTCGGCGATGAAGCGCGCCTGATCCATCTCGCGCGCCGCGCCGCCCACGCTCAACACCTCTTGCAGCGCGATGATGTCGGCGTCCACCTCACGCAACACCGACGCGATCCGCGCCGGACGCACGCGCCGATCAAGACCGCGACACTTGTGCACGTTGTAAGTGACAATGCGCATGAAACAGAGGTCAGAGGTCAGAAGTCAGAGGTCAGAAGAAGACAGTTTTAGTTTTCACTGACCTCTGACCTCTGACCTCTGACCTCTGCGTTATTGTTGTCTCTCCAGGAGCATCCCGAACAGTTCGTGGATGCGTTCGAAGATGGAGCGGCGTCGCCATTCTTCGTAGGAGACTGCCTTGCTTTCGGCGCGGTCGCGCTCGAAGTCTTCGGCGATGCGCGCGGCCAACGCGGTGTCGAAGGCGGCGAGATTGACTTCGTCGTTGAGGCCGAAGGAGCGGTTGTCGAAGTTGGTCGAGCCGATGACGCTCCACTTGCCGTCGACGACGAGCGTTTTGGCGTGCATCATCGTCGTCTGGTATTCGTAAATATTCGCGCCCGCTTCGAGCAGGTCGCCGTAGAGCCGGCGGCTTGAGTTGCGCGTCAGCGCGTGGTCGCTTTTCTGGCCGGGCACGATGATCTGAATCTTGACGCCGCGTTCGCGTATGGCGCGCACCATCTCGGCGCGCGCGCTGCGGTCGGGCAGGAAATAGGGCGTCGTGACGAGGACGCTCTCTTCGGCGGAAGCGAGAAGCATCTGGAAGAGTATGCGCGCGCGCGTCGAGCGCCCCGCCGAAGGCGAACTGTTGACGACGAGCGAGGGCGTCTGCCCCTGCGGGTCGTCGTCGGGGAAGTAGTCCTTGTGCGTGAGAATCTCGCCCGACGCTTCGAGCCAGTTCTCCGCAAACGTCGCCTGGAGGTTCGCGACCGCCGTGCCTTCGACGCGGAACATCGTGTCGCGCCAGCGCGGGTGATCTTTGACGGGGTAGCGCCAGTGGTCTGCGAAGCCCGCGCCGCCGATGAAGCCGACGCGCCCGTCGATGATGATGAGTTCGCGGTGCGTGCGGTTGTTGATGCGCGGCAGCGTGTACCATTTGAACGGGTGATACCAGCAGACGCGCCCTCCGACAGCGCGCAACTCCGCGAAGTAGCTGTCCCACGAAGCGAAACTGCCGATGGCGTCGAGCACGAGATTAACCTGCACGCCCGCGCGTGCGCGCTCCGTCAGAACTTTGATGAACTCGTCGGCAACACGTCCCTTCTGGAAGATGTAAGCCTCCAGGTTGATGTTGCGCTCGGCGCGGCGCAGCGCTTCGAGTTCGGCTTCGTAATAGTTCTCGCCGTTGGTGAAGACTTCAATCGAACTGTGGCGGGTGACTTGCGCGTCGGTGAGCGCCTCGATGATGCGCATGAACTCCGCGGAGCCGGGCGGGCAGGAAGCGGGCTGCGCGATCTTGTAATTGAGACCCGGCTCGAAGAGCGCGAGGAAGAGCAGCAAGCTCTGCGCGACGATGGCGATACAGGCGATGACGAGAAAGGTGTTGGAATCCACTGGTCAGTTAAAAAATCTCAGGCCGAGAATTTCAAACTTAAATTCGCACGGGGAAAGTTCTCGCCCGCCAGTGTAGCACGAGATTGAGGATTGAAAAGACGATTGATTCATCGGTTCATTGAATCAATGGATCAATGAACCGATGAATCAATGGATCAATCATTTATTCCGCAATCTCTTTACATCGGGTCGTCGTCAAAGGCGCGTTTCTTCCTGGGCGGCGCGGTGGCCGTCGCTTCGAGTTTCCCCTGGCCGCCGTAGCCGTCGTTGACCTTCGCCTGCAACGCTTCAAACGTGAGCGATAATTGATTCTCGTTCGGCGTGAAATTCCCGCGCGCGCGTAAGGGATGGCGCGGCGGGGGGACGAACGAGCCGGGGTCGAGGCGCGCGAGCGTGAGCGTGCCGTCAGGGTTGACTGTGCCTGTTGTCACGTCTTCGAGCGCGTGCGTGCCTTCAGCAGTCGTGCCTTGCAGGGAGAAGAAGACGGTTGCGAGTCGCGCGTGGCGCATGATGCGCAGGTCGCCCTTGAGCGTAGATTTTTCCGTGCGACCGGCGAAGCCGCCCATGCGCGTGAACTCGCCCGCGTCAACTTTGTACGGGCGCGCGGCCTCCTGCCACGCCGCGTCGAGTTCGAGCACGAGCGGTCGGTCTTCGCCGACGGCGACGGAGACTATCCGGAACGCTGCGGTCAGAGCCATCGTGACCATAGCGTCTTTCGGCGGCGTCTGCTCCGAGACGCGCAACATGTTTGCCGCGCCCGCCGCCGCCGGAGCGGTACGCGTGATGCGCACGCTGTAGCCGCCGCTTTGACGCTGGCCGAGAAAGGCCGCGACGACGGCGTTCGACTTGAAGAAGTCCGCGCCGAGTTCGGGCAGTTTGTCGTGCAATCCTTTGAGGCTCGCGTAAGTCTCCGCGTCGCGGGCGACGACGACGAAGGACTCTTTGACGGAGCTGTAGCCGCCCGCCGCCAACTCTTTTATCTCGCCCGACTCGCTCATCTCTAAATTGTTCTCCAAGTTCTTCTTCCCTTCGGGCGCAGGCGTTGGCACGGGCGTCGTCCGAGTCTTGTTCTTC
>DASQNL010000302.1:0-19737 GCA_035644995.1 Pyrinomonadaceae bacterium
ACTATTACGAAATTTTAGGCGTCGGGCGCAACGCGACCGAGCAGGAATTGAAAAGCGCGTACAAGCGTCTCGCGATTCGTTATCACCCCGACAAAAATCCGGGCGACGCGGAGGCGGAAGAGACGTTCAAGGAGGTGGCCGAGGCTTACGGCGTGCTCTCGAACGCCGAGCAACGCGCTCGTTATGACCGCCACGGCCATGCGGGCGTCTCCAGCAGCGCGGGCGCAAACTGGGGCGCGCAAGGCTTCGGCGGCATCGAAGACATCCTCGGCGACCTCTTCGGTTTCGGCGACGTGTTCGGCGGGCGCGCGGGCGGTGGCGGCGGTCGGCGTTCGAGCGCGCAGCGCGGCGCGGACTTGCGCTACGACCTGGAGATCACGCTCGAAGAAGCGGCCGACGGGATGACGGCGCAACTGCGCATTCCCCGCCTCGAAACCTGCGAGCCTTGCACGGGCACGGGCGCGAAGACCGGCACGCAACCGGAGACTTGCACGACGTGCAGCGGCGCGGGACAGGTGCGTTATCAACAAGGCTTCTTCTCCGTCGCGCGCACGTGCGGCGCGTGTCGCGGTACGGGTCGCATCATCAAGAATCCTTGCGAGACGTGTCAGGGCGCGGGGCGCGGGGAGCGCGAGCGGCAGATGGAAGTGAAAATCCCGGCGGGCGTCGAGACGGGTTCGCGCCTGCGCATCACGGGCGAGGGCGAGGGCGGCGCGCAGGGCGGCACGGCCGGCGACCTCTACGTCGTCATCCACGTCAAAGAGCACGAGCAGTTCGAGCGGCAGGGGAGCAATCTGTACGCGGCCGTGCCGGTCACGTTCGCGCAGGCCGCGCTCGGCTCCGAAATCATGGTGCAGACGCTGCACGACGAGCAGCCGTTGAAGATTCCGGCGGGCACGCAGACGGGGACGGTCTTTCGTCTCAAAGGCCACGGCATGCCCGTGCTCGGCGGGCGCGGACACGGCGACCTCTTCGTCTCCGTCGCGCTCCGCACGCCGACCACGCTCACGCGCGAACAGCGTCGCCTCCTTGAAGAACTCTCCAAGATCGAAGACCGCGACTTGGAAGACAAAGGTCTCATCGACCGCGTGCGCGACATTTTCGGCTGATCCGTCCGCCTGACCGGCTCAAAGGCCGCTCCTTCACGCGAAGGGGCGGCCTTATCTTTTTAGGACGCGACCCGCTTCGCTCCGATGCCGCCACGCTCCGTTGCGTGCGTTTTGCAACGATACAACTGTCCGTGTTGTCACGTAACAATACGGACGGCAAACAGTCAGGGAAGTTTGAGCGCGTGCGGGGGCGGCGGGCATTTTTCGGGCATTTCTCCGCAAACGTCGCTCGTCGCGCGTGAGGCACAATGCTTGCTCTGGATACCGCCGCGAGCAGTTAAACCGCGTCTCTCCCAAAACAGATGTGGCGACCGGAGTAAAAGAAGATGAAAACATACAATCGCGCGATCTTGGGTGCACTGGCCTTAATGCTCATGTTTGGGACAAGCGTCGTGCGGGCGGCGAATTTCGACGACCACGACCCGGAAGGGCGTCTGGTCAATGTCCGCGTCGTGGAGGTGAGCGACGAGCGCATTTCCGTGATGACGCGCGAAGGCGTCGAACACGTGATCGCCGTCTGCCAGACAAACACGCAGGTGAAACGCGGCAAGCAGTATGTTCACAGCAAAGATTTGCGCGTGGATGATGTGGTGACCATCGTGCTCGACGCGGAGAAAACCGTGAAGTTCGCGAAGAACATCGAAGTCAGGGAGATGGTGGCGGGAAACTAGCCCCCGGCGATCAGCCTTCAACGAGTTCGCCGGTGAGATGGAGGCGTCCTTCGGGGCGTCCCCTCGCACACTCTCCGGTAACCAAGAGCCGCTTGGCCTTTTAACGGGTCAGGCGGCTTTTAGTTTAGGGATGAAATAAAGGGATGAGGGATGAGGGATGAGGGATGAATGAAGAAAGCACTCGCTCACGTTGAGTTATTTTCTTATTCATCCCTCCGCCCTCCGCCCTCATCCCTTTCTGTAGCGGATGCGGCCGCGGCGCGCGGCGTCTTCTTCGGCATCGAGGTTTCCGAGACGAAGCGAAACGTCGGCATTGAGGTCGAGGTCGGCGCGCTCGCCCGCTTCGAGTTTGACCGTCCCGGCGGCGGCGATCATGGCGGCGTTGTCGGTCGAGAGATGGCGGGAGGGGAAGTAGACCGGAACGTCGAGACGCGCGCCCGCCGCGCCCGCCGCGTCTCGGAGCGCGCCGTTACAGGCCACCCCGCCCGCGACGATGAGCGTCCGCGGCCGGTGTTCGGCGGCCAGTTTCTCCGTCGTGCCCACGAGCGAGCGCACGACTACGCTTTGAAAACTCGCGGCCAAATCTTTCACCGCCTGTCCCACCGTCTCGCCCGCCGCGACGGGTTGCAGGCCGCTCTCGCGCACATACTTGGAGACGGCGGTCTTGAGTCCGCTGAAACTAAAGTCCGGCAGCCCGTCGCCCATGCGCGGAATGCTGAAGGGCACGGCGCGCGGGTCGCCCTCGCGCGCCAGCCGCTCGATGATGGGGCCGCCCGGATAACCGAGTCCCAACATTTTCGCCACCTTGTCGAAGGCTTCGCCCGCCGCATCGTCGCGCGTGCGCGCGAGCACCTTGTATTTACCGGGCGCGGGCACTAAAAAGAGATTCGTGTGGCCGCCCGACACGACGAGCGCGAAGGCCGGATATTCAATCGGCGGGTTCTCGAAGACCACCGAATAAATGTGCCCCTCGATGTGATTGACGCCGACAAGCGGCTTTCGCAGCGCGAACGCCATCGCCTTCGCATAAGAGAGGCCGACGAGCAGAGAACCCACCAGCCCCGGCCCCTGTGTCACCGCGATGCCGTCAATCTCGCGCTTCCCGACCCCGGCGCGCGTAAACGCCTCTTCCACGACGGGCACGATCTTGTCGAGATGCTCGCGCGAGGCGAGTTCGGGCACGACGCCGCCGAAGCGTTTGTGAGTTTCGATTTGAGACGAGATGACCGACGACACCATCACGCGCCCGTCGCGCACAATCGCCGCCGCCGTCTCATCGCAAGAGCTTTCGATTCCGAGTACAAGCATGTTTGAAGTTTTGGTTGAAAGACAGTTTATTGCTTCCGCGCGGAACATTCAAATTCGAGACGGACGGACGGCTCGAATCATTCGGCGGCTTCCGCCTCGTAGAAACTCAAGGCGGAATCTCCCTGCTTCAAGATGCGCCAGCGGCGAATGCCGCCGAGTGAATCTTTGAGAGCGTTCTTGTGATGGTGCTCGACGATGAGGATGCCGTCCGCGGCGAGCAGCGACGCGGTGCGCGCGCCGAAGAGTTCGAGGATGGGCGCATAGTCGATGGAGTAGGGCGGGTCGAGAAAGGCGATGTCGTAGGGCGCGCCGCCGCGCGCTTCGGCGCGCCGTAAAAAGTCCGCGGCCTCGCTCAGGACGACTTCCGTAGACTCCTCAGGCACGCCGCACAGGTCGAGATTCGCCTCGACCAGACCGCACATCTTGCGCGAACGGTCAACGAAAGTGACGAACGCCGCGCCGCGCGACATCGCCTCGATGCCGACCGCGCCCGAACCGGCGCAGAGGTCGAGAAAACGCGCGCCCTCGATGCGCGGCGCGAGGACGTTGTAGAGCGTTTCGCGCAGGCGGTCGGAGGTCGGGCGAATCTGCATGGAGGGCGGGCTTTTCAAGACGCGCCCGCGATATTGTCCGGCGATGATTCTCACGATGGGAGTAGTTTCAGGTTTCGGGTTTCAAGTTTCAAGTCCGAAAACAATTGTCTGGTTTTAACCTGAAACCTGCAACTTGAAACTTGAAACTTCCTCACCCGACGGCGGCGAGGCCGAAGCGCGCGTCGGCGCGGACGCGTTCGATGAGGCGGGAGGTTTCGCGCGTGCGGCGGCGCGCGTTGGAGAGATAGTAGTCGGCTTCGTTGCGCGCCTCTTCCAGTATCCGCACGTCGCGCACGAGGTTGCCGACGCGAAACGTGGGCACGCCCGACTGGCGCGTGCCCATCACTTCGCCGGGGCCGCGAATCTCCAAATCTTTTTCCGCGATGCGAAAGCCGTCGTTCGTCTCCTCCATGATGCCGAGGCGTTCGCGGGCGACGGCCGTTTGTTTGTCGGAAGCGAGCAGCACGCAGAAACTCTGCTCCGCGCCGCGCCCGACGCGCCCGCGCAGTTGGTGCAACTGCGAGAGACCGAAACGCTCGGCGTGTTCGATGACCATGACGGACGCGTTCGGCACGTCGACGCCGACTTCGACGACCGTCGTCGCCACGAGTATTTGCACGTCGCCGCGCGTGAAGCGGTGCATCGTCTCCTCTTTCTCCCCCGACTTCATCTTGCCGTGCAGGAGGCCGATGCTGAAAGTGGGAAAGACGCGGTCGCGCAAATGCTCGAACATGCGCGTCGCGTCTTTCAAGTCCATCTTCTCCGACTCTTCGACGAGCGGGTAGACGATGTAAGCCTGACGCCCCGCGCGGATTTCTCTTTCGACGCCCTTGTAAACTCCGGCGCGCTGGTCTTCGCCGACGACGACCGTCTTGATCGGCGTGCGGCCGGGCGGGAGTTCGTCTATGACGGACACGTCGAGGTCGCCGTAGACGGTCATGGCGAGCGAGCGTGGGATGGGCGTCGCCGTCATCACGAGCACGTCGGGGTTGAAGCCGCGCTCGCGCAGAGTGGCGCGCTGGAGAACGCCGAAGCGGTGCTGTTCGTCGATGACGACGAGGCCGAGTTTGCGGAAGGCGACCGATTCCTGGATGAGCGCGTGCGTGCCGATGCAGGCGTGAACTTCACCGGCGGCGATGTCGGCGTGGAGCCGCCTTTTTTCGGCGGCGCGCAGCGAACCGATGAGAAGTTCGGCGCGGTGCGGCGTCGGTGCGAGCATGCGTTTGACGTTGCGCGCGTGCTGGTCGGCGAGGATTTCGGTCGGAGCCATGAGCGCGGCCTGATAACCGTTCTCCATCGCGGCGAGCATGGCGAGCAGGGCGACGATGGTTTTGCCACTGCCCACGTCGCCCTGAAGCAGACGATTCATCGGCACGTCGGATTGCATGTCGTCGAGAATGCGTGTGACGGAACGCTCTTGCGCGCCCGTCAAGGCGAAGGGGAGTATCTCCGCCAGATGGCCGCGCACGCGTTCGTCGATCTCGATCACCGCGCCCTTCGGCTCTTTGACGCGCTCGCTTTTGCGGACGGCGATGGCGAGCGCGACCCAGAAAAATTCCTCGAAGATGAGACGGAGATGCGCGGGCGAACGCGCGCGTTCGTAGTCGGCGAGCGGAGCGTCTTCGGCGGGGAAATGGATGCGGCGCAGGGCTTCGGCGCGAGAGATCAATCTCTGTCGCGCGATGAGTTCGGGGGGCAGCGTCTCCGTTAACTCCGCGTCGTCGATGCGCGCGAGTAGGGCGTGCATGATCTCGCGCAGGCGTTTGGCCGCGAACTCGCCGAGCTTGCGATAGACGGGCACGCGCCGCCCGACGTGGATCGCGGCGAGACGCGGGTCGGCCGCTTCCGCTTCGTCATCCTCCGCCGGCGATTCGCCCTCCGCGTCTAATTCTTCGTGCGTCGCAACGCTCGCCCGCGCGTGTTCGGGCTGAGTGTCCGGGGCATGGTGTTCGAGCGCGCCGTTATCTTCGGCGAGCCGCAGGAGAGCGTGTTCGGGCGGCGTCCAAACGCCGGGGAGCATTTCCAACTCGTCGGGTTTGCCGAGACGCAGGGCGAAGGTGTTGCGCCGCGCGTCCCATTCCCAACGACCGTAGGCCACGAAACGCGCGCCGCGCGTGAAGCGTTGGCGATTGTAAGCGACGATGCGCGCCGCCTGTCGGCCTGAGACGAACCACCAGACGACGACCGGCTTGCCCGTCCTTTCGGGGTCGCTCGCCGTGATCTCGAAGATAAACAGCGGCGGAGCTTTCGTCCCGCGATTTTTGCCCACCTGAAAACCGCCCGCCACGCGCACGTAGAGTTCGAGCGACGCTTCCACGCCGTCGCTGAGTTCCGCGACGCGCGTCAGATTCGAGCGATCTTCGTAGCGCATCGGCAAGTAGTTTAAGAGGTCTTCGACCGTGGCTTCGCACGCATCGCGCTTGCCCGTAAGCGTTGCGAGCGCGAGACCGAGACGGCGCGCCGTCGGCTGGCCGAAACGCGGGATGCCGTGGCCTGTCAGCGAAAGGATGGGGGTGTCGAGCGAAAGGAGGGATGAGGGATGAGGGATGAGGGATGAAGTGGAAGTAGTTAAACTGTTTTTCTTTACTTCATCCCTCATCCCTCATCCCTCATCCTTGCTCTTAAGCGTTGGCCGCGTTTGTGGCGGAGCAGTGTTGGTCGAAGGCGCGGGTCAGTTCTTCGGCGATAGTGGGCGCGTCTTTGCCTTCGATCTGGTAGCGTTCCATGATGTAGACGAGTTGGCCGTCTTTGAGCAGGGCGATGGAGGGCGACGACGGTCGATGGCCGGTGAAGTAGGCGCGGGCTTTTTCCGTGGCCTCGATGTCGGCTCCGGCAAAGACGGTTATGGCGCGCTCAGGACGCGTCGGGTGTTGCATCGCGCGGGCGATCCCCGGACGCGCCTTGCCCGCCGCGCAGCCGCAGACGGAATTGACGACGACCATCACCGTGCCCTCGGTGGCTTTGACAACCTCGTCAACCTGTTCGGGCGTGCGCGCTTCTTCGATGCCGAGCCGCGTCAGTTCCTCGCGCATCGGGCGAATCATGATCTCTGGATAAGGCATAACTAAAGTCTCCTCTGTTAATAAAAGTTCTCGCTGAAATTCTAACATAGCCACGCGATTTACACGGGGCGCGAGCGCGGCGGCGGCGGCGACGGCCGCGTCGTCATTCCTTGACGATGCCGATGTGGCGAACTTCCTCGCCGTCGCCTCTGATCCGGACGCGATAGACGGGCGAGGGCAGAGGATAATTGCGCAATCGTTCCGCCCATTCGATGACGATGACGGCGCGTTCGTCCGAGAGTAGCTCGTCGAGGTCAACCGCATAGGCGGCCGCCACGCCGTCGGTCAGGCGATAGAGGTCGAGGTGGTAGAGCGTGAGGCGCGCGTCGTAACGGTTGACGAGGGTGAAGGAGGGGCTGGTCACGTCGTGAGAATCCAGCCCGAGCGCGCTGCCGAGACCCTTCACGAAAATCGTCTTGCCCGCGCCGAGCGCACCGTCGAGCAGGATGATCTCGCCGCCGCGCAAATGTTCGCCGATCCGCTTTCCCAGCAGGAACGTATCGTCCAGCTTATGCGATGTCCAATCGCCGACCGGATTGAAATCGGAACCGGGATCGAGGTCGAGAGTGGTCGTCATGGTCTTTCACCCGTGGGGTCGAGCGCGCGCACGGCTGCGCCGAGATATTTGCCGATGTCGGAGGCGACCATTGTGCGCATCCCTAATTCCCGCGCGGCGAGGTCGCCGGCGAGTCCGGCGAGATAGACGGCGGCGACCGTCGCGGCATAGACATCCGCGCCGTCTCCGAGCGTGCCGCGCGACTGGGCGATGAAGCCGGTGATGATGCCGGTCAGCGTGTCGCCCGCGCCCGCCGTGCCCGTTCCGGCGTTGCCGGTCGGGTTGACCGCGACGCGTCCGTCGGGGGCGGCGATAAGCGTGCGCGCGCCCTTCAAGACGAGGACGAGTTGATGCGCGACGGCGAAGTCTCCGGCGACCCGGACGCGGTTCGCGAGCGACGCTTGATCCGCGCCCGCGAGGCGGCGCATCTCGCCGGGGTGCGGCGTCAGGATGAGCGGGGCTTCGGGCGTGCCGCGCAGGTCGGCAGGCCAGGGAGCGAGCGCGTTGAGTGCGTCGGCGTCAATGACGACCGGGGCGGTGCGGCGTTCGACGACCGCGCGCACGAGGCGGCCGACGGGGGCGGCGGACGTGAGGCCGGGGCCGATGGCGAGCGCGTCGGCGCGCGCCGCGAGTTGCAACGCCGGTTCGATGGCCGTCTCGTTTAAGGTGCGTTCGCTGTAGGCCGCGCCCGTTTGTTTCGCTCCGGTCGTCTCAGGCAGTTCAAACGTCATCACTTCGGGCATGACGCGCGCCGCGACGGCGGGCAGGGCGGACGCGGGCGTCGCGATGGTGACGAGACCCGCGCCGGAGCGCATCGCCGCGTCGCCGCACAGGACGGCCGCGCCCGACATCCGGTGCGAACCCGCGATGATGAGAGCGTGGCCGTGCGTATTTTTGTAGGAGCCGGGGCGGTAGCGCGTCTGTTCGAGCCATAGGCGCGCGTCGTCGGCTTCGGTCAGAAAAAGTTGCGAGCCGGCGGCGTCGATGAGGGCGGCGGGAGAGCCGATGTCGGCCACGATCAATTCACCGTTGCGGTAGGAGGCGGGCGGCAGGACATTGGCGGGCTTGGGCGCGGTGAAAGTGATCGTCAGGTCGGCCTGCACTGCGTCGCCGATTAACTCGGCCGTGTCCGCGTTGAGACCGGAGGGCAGATCGAGCGAGACGACAAGGGGACGGCGTTCGGCGCGTTCGGGGCGCGCATCTCTAATTTGCGCGAGATGCCCGATAACCTTCGCATAGATGCCTTCGAGCGGGCGCGTGAGACCCGTGCCGAACAATGCATCAACGATCACTTGGTAGTCTTCACAAGTTGCTTGAAGCGCATCCCACGTCGCCTCGTCCGTGCATTCCGTGAAGGATAGGCGCGACGCCGACACGCTTTCCGGCGCGACGGCGGCAAGTTGGCGTGCGGCCTCGAAGTTCGTGCGGGCGTCGCCGCGGGCGTCCTCGACGCGACCGAAGAGAATGACTTTAACCGATTTGGCTGTGAGCGAGAGAAGGCGCGCGAGAGCCGCCCCGTCGCCGCCGTTGTTGCCGCGCCCGCAGAGAATCAGGACACTGAGGCCGGAAATATCGTTTGAGAAGCGGGAGACGATGGCGCGCGCCGCTGCGTTTGCGGCCGCCTCCATGAGCAGGAGAGACGGCGTGGCGTACTCCGCCGTGGTCAGGCGGTCAACCTCGCGCATCTCGGCGGCTGTGATCACTTTCAGCACAGCGCGGATGATAAGGAGATAATTACTCGCGGGTCAATGAATTTAGCGAATTTAACGGCGATGGCGGTTGAAAAGCGCGAAAATAGACACAAAAAAAGAGAGCCGTCTGCTCTCTCCTTCACCTCTCGTGCCTGCCGCTAACCTCTCGCCGTCCTGTTGTAAGCATAGAAAATGATGAATCCTAAAGGTTCTCCAGAAAAATTGTCAAAATTGTTGAAGAGTGGAAAATTGCGGGAAAACGGCAACATCGAAGGCATAAAAGGGGACGAGCCGGATTAGTTAAAACTAATCCGGCTCGTTCCCCTGCAACTGGAAGAGACTGGACAGACGTGTGCGCCCAAGAGAGGCAAGCTATCTGTGCGGCTTTTAGTCTTGCGCGTCTTTGCGGCGTTTGCGGATGCGCGCCGCCACGCCGGCCAGACCGGTGCCGAGCAGAATCATGGTGGCCGGTTCGGGAACCGCCGTCTGGTTGCCGCTGAGTCCGGCCGTCAAGTTGGCCGTTTCGCCCGATTGGACGAAAACATTGGGCAATGTGATGGAGAAGGAACCGCTCCCGTTCGCGTTGGAGAAGGTAAATGTCTGAACCGGGTTGTCGAACACGATGCTGACTCCACCGACGTTAGGCGTCGAGATCGTGCCGGAGACGGTCGCCGTGTACGTCGCGGACTGGCCGCCGTCGATGCCGGAGGGGCCGGTGAACGTCAGGTTGAGCGTGAAAGTGCCGTTCACCGGCGTTTCCCCGACGCTTGACGCCAAAAAGAAGGTGCCGATGCGATCCGAGCCGCTGAACGAGCCGACGCCGCCGGCAGTGGTCGCCGTGAAGCTATTGCCGGTGAAAGACAGGAAAGCGGCAGCGCTGCCGGTAACCGTCCCCGACGAAGTACCCGAAACCGTCACGGGATCGGCTTTAGCGATCTGCGCGGCACCGAAGATGGCGATGAGAGCGATGCTCATTGCGAGCGGTTTGAACATGGTTGCGAAATTTTTCATTGTATACCTTGCCTCCGTGGACCCTTTTACGGAAATCTGAAACAAAATTCTCAAAGTCCTCTGGTCGTAAACCCAACCCCGACAACGGCCGGATTTGACGCGGGACTAGAACGCGCTAGAGCGTAAGGAGAGCTGAACCAGCGGTTCAAAGCAGGCTCCCGAAGAATCAGGGGCGGAGCAAAACCCTTGACTATCTTCCCGGACGGCGAGGCAGCGCAAGGCCTGTGACCGTCGAATTCTTTGATTTTCAACCCTTTAATTGCCTGTAAAGACTCAATACTCAGCTAGTTCCAGAAAATTCGCGTATTTCCTAAAAGAATTTGGCGAGCCGAACTATAGCAGTTGGGCTCGCCAAATTCTATCTTTACGCAGGGATAAAGCAACCTGAGCGCACTTAAACAGCCTTAGACGTTCTCGGATGATGCCGCATCTTGAGCCGCTTTGCGTCTGCGGCGAATGCTTGCCGCCGCGCCCGCAAGCCCTGACCCCAACAGGAGCATCGTCGCCGGTTCGGGCACGGGCTGAGGCGTAACGGTTATGACCTCACTCTGGTCGCCGGGCTGGATTCCCTGAAAGCGCGCGAAGACCAGTCCGGCGATTTGCTCCGCGGTCAATCCGGTAAAATTGCCCGTTACGGTGAAAGTCGCACATGTGCCGGGCGTAATGCCTTCGGAGACATTACCGCCCCCAAAGTTGTTGCCGGTCAAGAGGGCGAAGTCGAGAGTGCTGGTTGTCGCTTGTGCTCCGGCCTGCGCTTTGACCACGCTGTTGATGCGGAAGTCCGGGTCGGTGGAACTGGTCAGCGTAAAAGAGCCTCGATTAGCGCCGGGCAGATTGAAGCCGAGGGCAGTAATAGAACCGCTCGCGGAAGTGTTACAAATAGTGAAAGTAAACGAATTGCCGGTTAAGGTGTAGTTAGAAATCGTCGCCGTTACGACTGGCGTGGCGGCGGCCGCCGTGTTTGTCGTGATCGCGTCGGCCTGCGCGATAACACTCAAAGCCAATAGCATGAAGGTGGCGACGCTGGTTAATAGCATTTTTCGAATCATCTCTTGCTCTCCTCTTGAACGATTTCGTGGTTTAAACATACGAGGACTCTAGACCATAGTGACACATGGCTTAACTCACTAAGTTTCGAGGCTTTCTTGTTTCTCTGTGTAAAGGAAATCCATAATGCTTCTTGATTTCCGAAAAATATAATGAAATCTTAATAATCGAATTGCGCAGGCCGGATTTGCCGCCAAAAACGCGTCAAGACCCGACGGAAAAAGTTGTCCGGCGTAAGTTTTCTCGCCACGGAGAATTTGTTTACCTGCGGCCGAAGGGCAGGAATCTCGCAAAGCGACCCACGACGGTACGCGCTTCGGGAAATTTGAAGAGAGTCGTGATGGCGAAGTAGAGAAGTCCGTAAGGGACGAGAATCAGGGCGGCGAGGAGGACGGGGTGGCGTCTGCCGATAAGGAGCTTGATGCCCCAGGCGACAACTGCGCTCAGGAGCGCGGCGAGCCAGAGTTTTGAGATATAGGCGAAGGGGAGTCCCGTTTGGCCGATGCGCCGGTTCAGCGTGCGACGCAGGAGAAAGAACTCGACCCACCCGGCCATGCCGGAGGCGACGGTCAAACCGGCGACGCCCCAACGCGGATCGATTCCCAGCGCGGGCGGGAGATAGAGCGCGAGCAGGACGCCGAGACCGATGGAGACGACGATGCGCAGCACGGCGAAGCGCAGGGGCGTGCGCGTGTCGTGCAGCGCGTAGTAAGTAGATGAGTAGAGGCGTCCGAGCGTGGAGGCGAGCAGGCCGGTGGCGGAGCCTGCGATGATGCCCCAGACGTAGAGGACATCGCTATCGGTGAACCTGCCGGTGCGATAGAGCACGCCGACGATGATGTCGCCGAGCGCGACGAAAGCCATCGCCGAGGGGACGATGTAGAAGGCGATTTGCCGCAGGCCGCTTTCGAGCCGCCCGCGCAACAGTTCGGCCACCTCTTCGACGCTCCCCGTCGCGCTCGACATGGCGGGCAGTTCGGCCGCCGAGACCGACATGCCGAAGAGACTGACGGGCAGCGTGTAGATGCTCTGCGCGAAGGTGAGCGCGGAGACCGCGCCGATGGGCAGATAGCTGGCGAGCAGTTGATCCACGAACGCGCTGATCTGGATGACGCCGCGGCTGACGAAGACGGGAAGAAAGTTTCTGACGACGGTGCGCAGGTGCGTCGAGGCGAAGTCGAGGGTCAGGCGCAGACGCTTGATGAGGCTGAAGACGGTCGGGAGTTGGACGGCGAACTGCAACGCGCTCCCGATGACCGAACCCCAGGCGGCCATCAACGCCAAACGCGCCCCGAACTCTTCGCTCAACATTTGCCCGCCCGATTGCCACCCGCCGAAACCGACGAGCGCGGCGATAATGGCGAAGTTCCAGATGATCGGAGCGGTGTAGGAGAGGAAAAAGCGGCGATGGCTATTGAGCACGCCGAGACACCACGCGGAGAGGACGAGCAGACCCGCGCCCGGAAAAAATATCCTGACGAGCCTGAGCGTCAACTCCTGCCGCGCGCCTTCGAAACCGGGTGCGATGATGTTGATGAGGTAGGGCGCGGCGAGCACGCCGCCGAGCACGAGCACGGAGGTGACGAGCGCGAGCAGGGTGAAGACCGCTCCGGCGACCGTGTTCGCTTCCTTCTCGTCGCCCCGCGCCAGCAGCTTCGCGTAGACGGGGATGAACGAGGCGGAGAGCGCGCCCTCGCCGAAGGCGTTTTGCAGAAAGTTGGGGATGCGGAAGGCGGCGTCGAAGGCGTCTTTGGCGAACGAGTTGCCGAAGTAGTAGGCGAAGACGCGTTGGCGGACGAGTCCGACGATGCGGCTGAGCAGTATCCCCGCGCCGACGAGAAAGGCGTACTTGCCCGAACCGGCTTCGCGCTCGCGCGTGGCGACGACGCGCTCGGCGGGGAACTGACCCGTCGCCGCCCCGACCGGACTTTCCGTCTCGCCCGCGACGGTGCTCGCCTCTTCAAAACGCGCCTTCACGCCGGAGTCTGCGCGTTGATTGCGCTCCGGAGGTTCGCGTTGTTTGCCGTCGGGCGAAGACGCGGACGGCTCTGTGTGGCGGCCGGTCGCGGTCGCGTCGTCCGCGGTCGGATTGTCCTCTGGCTCTTGGGTCATGCGTATGTTTAGAGGTCGTAGTCTTTGATCTTGGTCAGAAGAGTTTTGTAACTGACGCCGAGGGTTTCGGCGGCGCGCGTTTTGTTGACGTCGTGCGCGCGAAGAGTTTCCGCGATCTTCCGGCGTTCGACGAAACTGACGGCGCGCTCGGCCGCTTCCGCCAACCCGCCGGACAAATCCATGTCGGCGAACGTCGGGGGCGATTGCGCCGCGCTTTCGTGCGCGCGTGCGACCGGCAGATTGAGGTCGGGCGCGTCGAGCACGGAAGTATCGGCGAGGATGCAGGCGCGTTCGATGGCGTTCTCCAACTCGCGCACGTTGCCCGGCCACGCGTGCGCGCCGAGCAGGGCGAGCGCGTCGTCCGTGAGCGTGGCCTCGCGCCCGCGCAACTCTTTGCCGAACTGCGCGGCGAAGTGGCGCGCGAGCAGGAGCACATCCTCGCCGCGCGCGCGCAAGGGGGGAATCTCGACGGGGAAGACCGCGAGGCGGAAATAGAGATCGCGGCGAAACTCGCCCGCCTCGGCCGCCTGTTGGAGTTCGCGGTTGGTGGCGGCGACGATGCGCACGTCCACGGGGACGGGCATCCGCCCGCCGATGCGATCCACGGTCTTCTCTTCGATGGCGCGCAGGAGTTTGCCCTGCACGGCGAGCGGGAGTTCGCCGATCTCGTCGAGAAAGACCGTGCCGCCCGTGGCGAGTTCAAACTTACCGGGGCGGCGTTCGGTCGCGCCGGTGAACGCGCCGCGCTCGTGGCCGAAGAGTTCGGATTCGATCAAGGTTTCGGGAATGGCGGCGCAGTTGATGGCGACGAAGGGTTGATCGCGGCGATGGCTCAAGTGATGCACGGCGCGCGCGAAGAGTTCTTTGCCCGTGCCGGATTCGCCGAGCAGGAGGACGGTCGCTTCGGTCGTGGCGACGCGTTGAGTTTCGGCCACGGCGCGTTTGATCGCGTCCGACTCGCCGATGATGCGTGGGAAGCCGTAGCGGCGCGACCATTCTTCGCGCAACAGAATATTTTCGGTGCGCAAGCGCGCCTGTTCGAGCGCGCGCCCGATCAGGAGCAGCAGGTGATTGGAATCGACGGGCTTCTGGAGAAAGTCGTGCGCGCCGTCTTTCATGGCCTGCACGGCCTCGTCAATCGAGCCGTAGGCGGTCATCACGATAACGGGCACGTCCGGGTCGGCGGCGCGGGCGGCGCGCAGCACGTCGAGGCCGGAACCGTGCGGCATGCGCAGGTCGGTGAGCACGAGACGATAGGGAGCGCGCGCGATTTCGGCGGCGGCGGCGCGCGCGTCGGCGCACTCGGCCACGCTGTAGCCCGCGTGCTCAAGCGTCAGGCGCAGCACGCGCCGCAAACTCTCTTTGTCTTCGACGAGCAGGATGTCAGCCATGATAAAAAAGCTGTCAGTTGTCCGTGGTCAGTGGTCAGTTGGTCAAGCCAAATCTTTAGCGACTCGCTCGGTTCAGCACACACAACTGACAAACGACCACTGACGACGGACGAGCCTTTCGTGCATCGTTCAACATTCGGCGCGCGCGTGTCAAGCGAATGCTTCCGGCGCGCGCACGAGAAGACGGGCGCGGCTTCCGGCGAAGCGCGCGCCCGTGTGCGGTGGTTGAGCGAAGCGGGGAGTTTACCGCTCGGTGATGCCGATGACGGACATGCCGACTCCTCTGTTCGCGTTGACGATGGCCTCCCAGTCGAACTGAAACCTGCCGGTGCCGCCGCCGTTGGCGTTGAACGACGGGGCGAGGAAATCGCCGGCGCCGTTCAGGTTGAAGCGGGCGACGATCCATGACCCGTACACGTTGCCGTTGCCGCTGCCGCTGCGGCTGACGTTTCCGTTGCCCATCACCATGATGATGCCGCGGAAATCATCGTTACCCTTGAGCACGAGATTGCCGGTTACGACGAGAAGCCCGCCGCCGCCGTCCAATTCGCAATTGCCGTCAACGAAGGTGAAGCCGCCCGTGGCGTAGTCTCCGGCGATTCCGTTGAAAGAGGTGAAGTAACGATTCCGTCCCCGCGCCGTTGCGCGCAAGCCGCCGTTGCCGTTTTCGCCGTAAAGAAACCGTCGTGCTTCCTGCGCGGTGCGCAAAAAGTCGGGCGTGACGGCGGGCGGGGGCGGCTCCGGGGGAACCGGCGAGGGCGAAACCCACGGCATCGGGACGGGGTTGGGGTGGGGAACCATGCTCGGCGGGATGGTGTGGTCGAGGATGGCTAGTTTCGGTTGCGAGACGGTGCCGTTCGTGCCGTTGATGGCCGTCACCGCGCTATTCCAATCGTGGAGCGTGATGGCGACGGCGGGCGCGGTGGGTTGTTGTCCGGAGGCATCAACGCCGAGATATTCGCTGGCCGCGCTGTTCCCCAGATTGAAGGTCATCGTCTCGTTCGGATTGTCGGAGCCGCGAATGCAGATCGGCGCGGGCGGACGAATGGCGAAGTTGAAGTTGTCGAGCGTCATCTCCAGATGCTTGCGCGCGCCCCGCGGCCCGTAGCCGACGGATGAGACGATGATGCGGCGCGGCTCAGGCGCGGTGATCGTCACCGGCACAATCGTATCCGCGCCGGGCGAGACTGCTGCGTTGAGGGGCAGCGGGCTGGAGAGTTGCATCAACGTGCCGCCGAGGACGGCCGTTGTCTCGTTGAAGGTGACGGCAACAGTCTTAACTCCGGCAGGGCCGATGATGCCCGTCACTTTTCCGAGCACGGTGTAGGTGGCCGGCCACGGCGACACCTGATTGATGTTGAGCGTGAGAGTCGTGTTGACCGCGACCGACAGACCGAGAGGGTAAGAAGCCGTGATCGTTCCGAGTGACCCGGCCACCGCCGGAAAGGAGGGCGTGGGGTTCGGAGCCGGCGGCGTGTAGGTGAGCGTCGCGCCGCCGACCGACAGCGCCGTGCTGTTATTGCCGAACCTCCCCGTCACCGTGTAACCCACGAGCGCGCTATTGTCCGGGTCTCTGAGCGCGACGCTGTAGGCCGTGCCGTTCAAGAGGTTGTAATTGGGCGTGATGGCGACGCGATCCGTGAACGTCGGATGATAGTTCATCCAGCGCGAGAGTCGCGGCATGGACGACCCATCGCCCGCCGTGTTCGAGGTGCTGTTGTTGACGGCGCGGCGAAAACTGATCTTATCCGCATCGTTGATCGTCCCGCCCGTGCCGGGAGTTCCGGCGTTGTTCGGCGCGCGGTTGCCGCGCAGCACGTTGAGCGTATCATCGAGTCCGGTTTCGGCGGCGTAGTAAGCCTGTGCTTCCGGGGTCGCGTCGTAGACGGAGGTGGCCGTCATGGCCGTGGTCATGATCAACGCGCCGCCCGCCGCCAGCAGCAGCATCGAGATGAGCAGCATCATGATCAGCGCGGCGCCGCGCTCGTGGCGACGGCTGCGAGAGGGGGTGGCCGGCTTCTGTCTTCTCTTCATTGTGTTCAACCTCGCTCGCAAGCGAACGGCTTCACGGATTCGCTTCCTTAAAAAGTGCCCAACTGGGCGTTGCGCAAGTTCACGCGCGACGTGAGAGTTACCTGCGAGGGCGCTTGATAACCCGCGCTGCCGGGGCGGCCGACCTGATTTAAAGTGACCCAGAGCCTGATGTTGATGCTCGTGGCCTGAGCGATGGTGGCCGCCGTGCCCCCGGCCGGGTTGAGAAAATCGAACTGCACGCCGTCAATGCGATTGGCGAGCACCAGCGAGTCGCCGGTGACCAGGTCTTTGCGCACCAGAAAATTACTGGCTCCGTCCTGCACGAACTGAAACTTGACCGCTTCGTCCGAGCCGCTGATTTCGAAATTGGGGTCTTCGTCGGGAATCGCGTCGTTCGGGTTTTGGTCGAAATCGCCCTGCGCGTTGGTGTTCGTGACGAAGGTGATGGAGGTCGCGTTGCAGTCTTCGGCGATGAGGCCGTTGGGGGGGACGGGTTTGGTGCCGCCCGGAGCCGCGTAGGTCAACCCGCTCGGCAGTTGATAACCCGCGCTGGCGACTTCGCGAGAGATGATGTTGAGGGCGCGGCGCGCATCGGCCGTGCCTTCCGAGCGTTGGTCTTCGCGCGTCCGCACGTTGAACGCGCTGACGAGCAGCGAGGCGGCCGCGCCCGTGATGAAGACCATCACGGTCATCGCCACCAACAGTTCCATGAGCGAAAAACCGGCTTCCTTGTTTAGGGCGGGTGCGGCCTGTTGCATGAGCTTTCTTCTCCCTCGTGTGTCGCGCGCCCGGCTTGGGCGGCGGCCTATTGCCGGTAAGGGCCGGGCACGTTGATACTGCGGTGAAAGACGATCTCGACGGGGCTTTGGTTGAGCCAGGCGGAGGCGCCGCTGCCGTTGACGGGCACGACCCGAATCGTGATCTGTTTCTGCGTCGCACCGGCCTCGGAGACGCCGATGGGGAACGCCACGACCTCGGTCTGAATCTGATAGAAAGTGCTGCCGGCGGGAGCGGAGGGAAGCGTCCCGCTCCCGCCGCCGGGCGTCGGGGTCGCGTTGGGATTGCTGCTCGCGCTGAAATCGACCGAATGATTGCCGAAGGCGACGGGCGCATCGGATTGGCCGGCGCCGCCGCCGCCGCCGCCGCTGCTGCCCTGCGTATAAGTCGAGGTCGTCGTGGTCGGGGCGATGACCACTGTTTCCGGCGCGCCCGTGCCGAAAGCGAGTCCGGCGGCGTTGTAGGGAACTCCGCGCAAAACTTCGAGCCGTTGCTGCGCGACGGCCATCGCGGTGGAGCGTTGCGACGCCCCGGAGTTGTAGCGCACCGAGTAGAGGAAGAGAGAAGTCGCGCCCAGCCCGACGACCATCATCACGAGCATCGCCACGGTGGTTTCGATCAGGGTGAACCCGCTGCTGCTGTTCATGCGTTGACGCTTCATATGCTGTTGCTCCTAGTTGGTGACGGTCGCTCTGAACGAAGCGCTGTTGCACGCGCCCGTAAAAGTCACCTGATAGGTGAAGCCGGAGTTATTGCGTTTTGATTTGACGGTGAAGGTGGCCGAGCCGCCGGCCGCCACCGGAGCTGTCGTCGGGGAGACGCTGATTTCGTTCGCGTTGCTGGGCGTGGCCGTGATGACCGAGGCCGCCTGCGAGTTCAACGCCGTGACGGTGACCGTCGCCGAGGTGATGCCGTTCTTTCGTATCGTTGCCGTGGCCGGGTTGACGGTGAAAGTACAGGCCGGGCTGGCGCCGCCACCGCCGCCATCCGGCACGGGCGTGGGCGATTGACCCGGTGTCGGCGATTGGTTGGGCGACGGCGATTGGTTGGGCGACGGCGACTGGCTCGGCGTCGGGACGGGCGTGGGCGGCGTCTGGCTCGGCGTCGGGATGGGCGTGGGCGACTGGCTCGGCGTCGGGATGGGAGTCACCGACGAGTTTGGGGTCGGGATGGGGAGGGGGGTGGGCGTCGAGGGGGGCGGGGGGGCGTTGAAGTTCGAGGCGTTCACGGCCACGTTGGGCGTGTAGACGCCGTCGTTGATCGTCACATCGCCGAAACCGGAAACCGCGACCGGAGTTTCGTAGTTGCGGTCGCCCGCGTCGTTGGTTGCGCGGTCGCCGTTCGAAATGATGAAACCGTGATCGAAGCCGGTGCGCCCGCGCCAGTCGAAAGCTACCTCCTTGCCGACATCGCCCGCATTGAACATGATGCCGGGTTCGAGTGAGATGGTACGCGCAATAGGCACGCCCGTGTTGTTGAAATCAAGGAACACCTCGTAGGTGGTGGCGTCGAGCACCCTGACGCGCGCGAGAGGAAGACCGGCGGCATCGTCGGCGCGGCGGCGCACCGAATCAACCCGCGCTTTCTCCAGATAGCTGGCGAACAAGCGCGCCGAGTTGATGCGTCGCTGTCCGGCGCGCGCCGACGTGACGCCGAGCAGCGCAACCGTCGAGAGCACGGCGATGATGGCGATCACAATCACCAACTGGAGCAGCGTGAAGCCGCTTTCCTGATGCCGCTTGATCCTCAACGGCGTCTCTTCGTTGCTCAACTTGTTCATCGCTGCCTCCACAAGAAAGCCCTCTTTCACTCAACCTCATCCGCGAACTGCGACGGACTTCCGCCCAACCCTTTATGGCAAAGGCGATGCCACGCCCGCGGGGGCGGCTTTTCCCGGCTTTTGCCGCGCCCGCCGCGCATCGTCGCGCCGCGCGGCGTTACCATAGGTGACAAAGCGGGAAGCGGCCTACACAGCTCTCCCGCCCGTCGCGCGCCGCGCGAAGAAAGACGAACCTTCGTTACATAGTTTGTCACCAACGGAAACACGGGGGCGTCAGGCGGAGGCGCGACGCGCCCGCCGGATACGGGGCGCGCCCGGCCGCAAACGTCTATTTACGTAGCGGTTGAGGCGTGCGGTGGCGCGGGGCGAGCGGGGCGGCTTGGCAATTGCTGTAGTTATCGCGTGTCGCTCGAAGCGGCCGCCGCCGCCATCGCGCTGCTTTACCCACACGGTTAAGAGAACGATGGCCGGCGGGCGCGCCGTCGGGCGCACGATCAAGGGGGATAACCAACCTGACTGCTGCGGAGGAGCAAGTGCGGCGTGCGTGCGACTCTGATTTTCGCGGCGTTCGATCAAGCGGGAGAAACACAAGGAT
>DASQNL010000303.1:0-1590 GCA_035644995.1 Pyrinomonadaceae bacterium
CGTCCCGCTCGTCGCGCACAACCGCGTGCTCGGCGCGATCACGTTCATCGCCGCCGAGTCCGAACGTCGTTTTAACTCGACCGATCTCGCGTTCGCCGAAGACCTCGCGCACCGCGCCGCGCTCGCCGTCGATAACGCGCGGCTCTACCGCGACGCGCAGGAAGTCAATCGCCTCAAGGACGAATTCCTCGCCACGCTCTCACACGAACTGCGCACGCCGCTGACCGCCGTGCTCGGCTGGACGCGCCTGCTCGGCACAGGCCAACTCGACGAGGCGACCGAGCGGCGCGCGCTCGAAACCATCGAACGCAACGCGCAATCTCAGGTGCAACTCATCGACGACATCCTCGACGTGTCGCGCATCATTCGCGGCAAGCTGCGCCTGAACGTGCGCCCCGCGCAACTCGCGCCCGTCATCGAAGCGGCGGTTGACAGCGTGCGCCCGGCGGCGGAGGCCAAAGGCATACGCTTGCAGGTCGTCCTCGACGCGGGCGCGGGGCCTGTCACGGGCGACCCCGACCGCTTGCAGCAAGTCGTCTGGAATCTACTGACAAACGCCGTCAAGTTCACGCCGAAGGACGGGCGCGTGCAGGTCTTGCTCGCGCGCGTCGACTCGCACCTCGAACTGACGGTGAGCGACACGGGGCAGGGCATCGAAGAGAAGTTTCTGCCTTACGTCTTCGACCGCTTCCGCCAGGCCGACCCTTCGACGACGCGCAAGCACGGCGGCCTCGGACTCGGTCTCGCCATCGTGCGCCACCTCGTCGAACTTCACGGCGGGACGGTGACGGTCGAAAGCAAGGGCGCGGGGCAGGGCACGACGTTCAGGGTTTCGCTGCCGCTGATGATCGTGCATCAACCGGAGTTCACGCACGCGGGCGCGGATTCGGCGGGCGGCGCGGCGACGGCGGGCGTGCACCCGACCGCCGAGGCGGGCGGACGCCTGACGCTTCAATGCCCGCCCGAACTCGAAGGCTTGCGCGTGCTGCTCGTGGAGGACGAACCCGACGCGCGCGAGATGCTCGTCGCCGTGCTCAAACAATGTCGTGCGGACGTGCGCGCGGTCGCCAACGCCGCCGATGCCCTGCTGGAACTGGAGGTGTGGCGACCGGAAGTTTTGATCAGCGACATCGAGATGCCGGGCGAAGACGGCTACACTCTGATTCGCAAAATCCGCGCGCTCACGCCCGAGCGCGGCGGCAAAATTCCGGCGGCGGCGCTGACCGCCTACGCGCGCGCCGAAGACCGCATGCGCGCCCTGCTCGCGGGCTTCCAACTACACGTCCCCAAGCCGGTCGAACCCGCCGAACTCGCAGCCGTCGTCGCCAGCCTCGCCGGACGCACCAGCGAAACGGCGGAAAAATAAAGAAAGAGACAAGGGTAAGGGGGAAGGGGTAAAGGTAGAAAACAAGCGGCGCACGACGAATGCGCCTTCTTGTATTTACCTTTACCCTTTCCCCATCTTCTTTAGTCTCCGATGTAGCTGATCTCCATCCGGCGTATGTGGAGTCCGGCGAGGACGAGGACGAGCGTGGTGAAGACGATGAGGCTGGGGACGGAAATCCAGGCGGGCGTCGGCTCGGCCATCAC
>DASQNL010000304.1:0-9139 GCA_035644995.1 Pyrinomonadaceae bacterium
GATGCCCTCATCGGCGGAATCGCCGCCGAACTCCTGAAGGAAGGCATCGAACTCATAGACTCCACCTACTTCCTCCGGGATCACCTGCCCGCGGCGGGCAAATTAACCAAACGCGAACCGGACGCGCGCGAGCGGGGCGACATCGAATACGGCCTCGAAGTCGCGCGCGAGATCGCGCGCCTCGACCTCGGCCAGACCATCGTCGTGCGCGCCCGCGCCTGCGTCGCCGTGGAAGCGATGGAGGGCACGGACGCCTGCGTCGCGCGCGCCGGGCAACTCGCGCGCGGGCGGCTCACGGTGGTCAAAGTCGCCAAGCCCGATCAGGACATGCGCTTCGACGTGCCGGTTGTCGGCCAGCCGACCGTCGAAACTATGGCCGCGGCGGGCGCAACGTGCCTGTGCATCACGGCGGGCAAGACGCTCATCTTCGACCGCGCGGAGATGATCCGCCTGGCGGACAAACATCGCATCGCCGTCGTCGCCGTCTAGCGACGGCGGCGAGGCGGATGGTCAAGCCGGAGTAACGACCGGCGCGCTCGCGTCTTTACAATGCGCCGGCGCAAATTGATTGACAGGGCTGCGCACGCGGCTTAGTCTACTAGACGGCAGTTTTAACGTGCGGACGAAGCCGCTTCCACGCGTTAATCGGATGAGCCTTTCCGGCGCGATTCCGGGTGTCACCCGGACGCCTAGCCTATCGCCTTTAAAAAGAGTCAATCATTGCCCTTCCGGTTTTCGCCCCCTCTGGCGGCGAGACGCATTGCATCTTAAACATTCCGCCGCGTTGACCACGGTTTCCAACCATGCCTGACGACAATTCCCCCGTCCCCTTAGAGCGCAAGACCGCGAAAAATTCGCCCCCGCGCGCGCGCCGATTGATGGCCGCGCCGCGCCGCATCGCGGCTCTCGCTCTGTTGCTTTGCTTTTTCATCATGTCCGGCGGCGGCGACATTCCTTCGCGCGTCTCCGCCCAGCAGGCGGGCGCGCCGCCCCTCGTGCGTGAACTGTTCGCCGGGCAGATGCACACTTATCGTCTGACTTTGACGAGCGGCCAATTCATCCGCGCCGTCTTCGACCAGCGCGGCCTCGATGTCGAGGTCGCACTGATGGACGCGGGCGGGCGCGAACTCCTGCGCGTCAACAACCCGGTCGGCGCGTGGGGGCCGGAGCCGGTCTTTTTTGAAGTGGTCGAGGGCGGCCAGTACACACTCGTCGTCCGCCCGACGAAGGCCAACGCGCCGCCCGGTCGTTACGCTTTCATGCTCGACACGAGAGCCGTCACCGCGGCCGACCGGAGAAGCCTGCCCGCCGAACGCGTCTTTGCCGAAGGAACCAACCTGCTGCTCACGCAAAACGCCGACGCCTATCGCGGCGCGATTGGAAAATACGAAGCGTCGCTCCGGCTGTTTCGCGCCGCGCACGACCGGCGCGGCGAAATCACGACGCTCGACACCATCGGCTCGGTCAAGGCCGCGCTCGGCGAAGGCCAGAACGCGCTCGCCTACTTCGAAGAAGCTCTGCCCCTGTTGCGCGCGGCGGGCGACCGCGAAGGCGAGGCGAGAGTTTTGAGCAGCATCGCGCAGGTCTATTTCGCGCTCGGCAATAAAGAGAAGTCGCTGGAGAGTTTTCAGTCGTCGCAGCAACTCTTTCGCTCCGTCGGCGACGAACGCGCGGCCGGTTACGCGCTCGTCAACATGGGACTGGTGCGCGTCGAGATGACGGAGAGACGCGAGGCGTTGGCCGATTTTCAGGGAGCGTTGGCGTTGCTGCGCGGCGCGGAAGACCGGCGCGGCGAAGCCTACGCGCTCAACCACATCGGCCTCGTCCACAACTCGCTCGGCGAACGCGCGCAGGCGCGCCGCTCGCACGACGAGGTGGTCGCGCTCATTCAGAATTTGGACGACTGCGTGGAACTCGCGCCCGCCTTATCGAACCTCGCATGGGATTCGCTGGAGTCGGGCGACAAGCAGAAAGCCATCGATTACTTGAATCAGGCGTTCGCCCTGCAACAGAGCCTCGGCGATCTGCCGGGACAAGCCACCACGCTCAACAATCTGGGCTTCGTCTATCACTCGTTCGGCGACCGGCCGCGCGCTCTCTCGCACCTCCGGCAGGCCTTGACGCTGTTCCGCGAGTTGGAGGACAAGGGAGGCGAGGGCGACGCGTCCGGCAACTTGATGTACGCG
Source organism: Pyrinomonadaceae bacterium (assembly GCA_035644995.1). Lineage (GTDB taxonomy): Bacteria > Acidobacteriota > Blastocatellia > Pyrinomonadales > Pyrinomonadaceae > JAIVJZ01. The sequence continues at coordinate 2,187 of DASQNL010000304.1, forward strand.
CTGCGGGGCGGCGGGAAATTGAACGCGGCGATCTTTTTCGGCAAGCGCGCCGTCAATGCCTATCAGGAAGCGAGAGCGAGCCTGCCCGCGCAGGACTCGATGACGCAGCGAAGTTTCATCAAGTCGAAAGAGGTCGCTTATCGAGAGTTGGCCGATCTGCTCGTCACGCGCGGACGCCTCGTCGAAGCGCAGCAAGTGATGGGCATGCTCAAAGAGCAGGAGTATCAGGACTACGTGCGGCGCAGCGGCGAGGAGACGGGCGGCGCGCCGAAGCAGGCCACGCTCACGCCCGCCGAGAGGAGCGCGGAGAATAGTCAGGAGTTGTTCGCGGGACAGTTGGCCTTGCGCGGCCGGGAGCGCGGCATCTTGATCTCGAAGCAGGGGCGCACGCCCGCCGAGGAAAAACAACTGGCGGCGTTGGAGACGGGCTTGCAGGCGTCCGGCCAGGCCTTCCAAACCTTCCTCGACCGCCTCGGCGATGAACTGGGCAACACCAAACAGGCCACGCGCGTGAACGACCTGCGCGAATCGCAGGCGTTGATGGAAGATTTGCGCGAACTGGGTTCGGGGGCGGTCGCGCTCTACACGATTGTGGGCGCGGACAAGTATCGCGTGGTGCTCGTGACGCCGGACGTGCAACAGACCGCCGAGTATGCCATTAAGGCCGCCGACCTCGAACGGAAAGTGCTGGCCTTCCGCGAGGCGTTGCAGAACCCGCGACAAGACCCGCGCCCGCTGGCGGCGGAGTTGTACAAAATTATCGTCGGCCCCATCGCCAAAGATTTGACCGACGCGCAGGCCGAGACGCTGATGTGGTCGCTCGACGGCGTGTTGCGCTACGTGCCGGTGGCCGCGCTCTACGACGGCGAACGCTATCTGGTCGAACGCTTCCGCAACACCGTCTTCACCCCGGCGAGCAACAGCCGGCTGAAGGATCAGCCGAGCGCGAAATGGAGCGGCCTCGGTCTCGGCGTGTCGAAGGCGCAGTCGGGGTTCAGCGCGCTGCCGGGCGTGCCCGAAGAGTTGCGCGGCATCATCGGCGAGGGCGAGCCGGGAGCGGCGGATAGCAACAGCGGCGGCGGCGGCAGCGCGCTCGCGGGCAAAGTGTTTTTGGACGATGCGTTCACGGAAGAAAGTTTTCGCGCCGCGCTCAGGCAGCGGTTTCCGGTCGTCCACATCGCCAGCCACTTCGCCGTGCAGCCGGGCAACGAGACCGATTCGTTCCTGCTGCTCGGCGACGGCAACCGTTTGCCGGTCTCCAAAATCAGGAGCGGGGTGAACATGTTCGGGGGCGTGGAATTGTTGACGCTCTCGGCCTGCGACACGGCGACGGGCGGGACGGGCGCGGATGGCAAGGAAGTGGAAAGTTTCGCCGTCCACGCGCAACGTCAGGGCGCGAAGTCGGTGATGGCGAGCCTGTGGCCGGTGGCCGACGCGAGCACCAAACAACTCATGCAGAGTTTCTACCGCATCCGTAACGCGCAGCCCGGCATGTTGAAGGCCGAAGCCCTGCGGCGGGCGCAAGTCTCGCTGCTGCGCGGCGAGGCGACCGACCTCGTCGGCGGCATCGAACGTCGCGGGTTGCTCAAGGGCGCCCCGCAGCGCGGCGTCGAAGGCGGCGCGCCGTCCGCCGTCGGCGCGAAGACCGACTTCGCGCATCCCTTCTTCTGGGCGCCCTTCATCCTGATCGGCAACTGGCGATAGGCCGCCCGGCGATCAAACGGAACGTCACAAAAGCCGCGCTCAGTCTCAACGGACTGAGCGCGGCTTTCCCGATGCGCTCGCGGTTTGATCGTGTTCGGGCTATTTGCTCGAAGCCTGTTGCTGCGTCGCGGCGCGCGGGTCGTAGGGCGTGGCGAGGAAGCCCTTGGCAACCCTCTGCGCGTTGTCGTAGTTGATGCCGGTCTCGACGGCCTTGTTGTATTCGGTCGTGGCGCGGGCGCGGTCGCCCTTGGCATCGTAGGCGTTGCCGCGTTTGATGTGCGCCCAAACCTCGATCCAAGAGGGCTTGCCGTTACCGTTCAAGGCGGCGTTGAAATTGTCGAGCGCGGGATCGTAGTTGCGCTGTTCGAGATAGATCAAGCCGAGATTGTAGTAGACCCACGAATTCGACTTGTCGAGCTTGAGAGCCTCTTCGAGTTGCCGCTGCGCTTCGGCATACTGGCCTTCGCGGTAGAGTTCGATGCCGCGACGCGCGACGACCGAGACGCGCAGGTCTTCCGAGAGGCGCAGGATTTTGTTGTTCGGATCGACGACGACTTCGAGCGGCGCGCCCTGCGACTCGAAATCGAAGTCCTCGCTTTTCTCGTCGATGCGCACGGTCGTGACCTGATTCTGGTTGTCGCCCTCGGCGCGCAGCATCACTTCGACGGGCATGCGCAAGCCCTCGAAATTTTGCTTGACCGTGCCGCGCGCGCGAAACTTGTTGGTGCGCGTGCGGATGATCTGATAGTCAACCGTAAATTCCGGGACGCCCGTGCCCTCCACCCAGCGCGCGAAGAAGTAGCGCATGTTCGTGCCCACCTCTCTCGTAGCGAGCCGCTCGAAGTCGTCAATCGAGACGCTCTTGCCGCGATACTGCTCGAAGAGGGCGCGCAAGAGTTGGTCGAACTTCTCACGGCCGAGCGTCTCGCGCAGCATCCTGAAGACCATCGCGCCCTTGTAGAAGACGATTGACTGGTACTGCGGCGAGGTGTCGTCAAGCTGCGACGGCGCGCGCAGAATCGAGGCGGACTGTTCGAACATCAGGGCGCGCTCCTGCATGTCGCGCTGCGTCGCGTCGAGTTGCGCGCCCGTCAGGGACGACTCGCGCAGGGCGAACGCGCTCCACTCGGCGAGGCCTTGCGAGAGCCACGCGTCGTCGAAAGATTTCAGCGCGACCGTGAAGCCCCACCATTGGTAAGCGGCCTCGCGCTGCAAGCGTTCCTCTTTGGTCGTGCGCGCCGGGTCGAAGAAACTGGCCGACAGGAATTGCATGCCCGGCGCGGCGTAAGCCTCAAGGCTCTCGTCGTCGATCTGCGCGATGGTGTAGCGCGTGCCGAAGGCGGGCGCGCCGTACTGCTTCGTGTAGAACTGCAATGCCTGACCGAACACCTCGCCGAAACGCTCCACGCGTCCCTCGTTCCCCGGCTGCACGAAGAACTGCAACTCGTAACCGCCGATGCGCAACGTCCGCGTCACGTAGCGACCGGCGGCGATGTTGCCGATGAGCGCGGGCTGGCGATGAACGAAGCGATAACGCGTGGTGCCGGCCGCGCCGGAGGTTTGCGTCGGCGGCTCGTCACTCGAACCGGCCACCTGAAAGCCGGTGGGGACGATCACGGTGATGTCGGCGGTGGCGCGGTCGGCCGCGTAGTCGTGGAAGGGAAACCAGCGCGCGGCATACAGCAGATAAGAGCCTTCGTTGCCGACATAGGCGAGGCGACGCGTGACGAGCGGCCCGCCCTCGGCCGTGACCAGCGCGCCCGACCAGCGGAAGCGGAGCGTGACCGGCGTGTTCGCCTGCAACACTTCGCCGAGGTCGACGCGCACGTTCGGGCCGATGGATTCCAAGCCCGCCGGGTCTTGCACGAAGTTCGTCAGCGGCTTCCCGTTGCGCTCGATGCTCTCGACCTTGAGCGCGCCGTTCAGTTCAAAGACGACGGAGCGTGTGGTGTCGAGCAACGTGAAGGTCACGTCGGCGTTGGCGCGCAGGATGTGCTCGGCGGGGCGAAGTTCGGCCTCGATGCGATAGTGGGTCACGTCGTAACGCGTGCCGCCGCGCGGCTGTGCGGAGGCGTCGGAGGCGAACGCGGCGAAAATCGTGAAGACGAGCGCAGCAGCGGCGGCGGAAAAGCGCGATAGGGAGTTTGACATAGAATCTCTCTCTGGACGGACGGCTCTTAAGTTTAACTTTGCGGGCGATTATACATATCGCCGCGCCGGAAGTTGACGACCGCGCGGCGAACGGCTCGCGGACGCCGCTTTGGCGGAACACCTTCTCAAAGCAATATTCTTCGACACGGCGAAATTTTAGATGTGGGGGGGGCGGGCAGAAGTTGGCTGCCGGGGCGGGGAATAAAAGCCTTTGCGCCCGCCGGCGCGGCCGCCGATCCGCCCAAATCAACGGCCGCCGGACGACTTCGCCCGGCCGTGACGAATTGTGCATATTTCGTGCCCAACTTGACACCGGACAGCACGCGCGTTCATGCTCTCGCTCCGGCAATCAAATCTGACACGGGCGAGGACATGCTCGCGGCCGCCGTGCCCTGCTTCGGGGCGTGAGCGCGTCGCGGCCGAAACATTTTCATGGAATATACTGACCCGGCCATCCGCCTCACGCTCCTGCCGCGCGATACCAATCCGCAGGGCACGATCTTCGGCGGCATCATTCTCAGTTACATAGACATCGCGGGCGCGGTCGAAGCGCACCGGCGCACGCAGATCGAGCGGTTCGTCACGGTGGCGATGCGCGAAGTCATCTTCCACCAGCCCGTCTTCGTCGGCGACCTCGTCAGCTTCTACGCCAGCGCCGTGCGCATCGGCACCACCTCGATCACCATCCGCGTCGTCGTCGAAGCCGAACGCTACGGCGGCACTTCGGAACGCATCAAGGTGACGGAGGCCGAAGTGGTCTACGTGGCGGTAGACGCCAACCGGCGCAAGATGCGGATACCGGAAAATATCAAGGAGAAATTTGATGATTCGATGGGCGAGTAACCAGTTTTGACAGGATTTTATAGCCAGAGTTACGCAAGGAGTTGATTAACAAGACTTGCATGTGCTAATCGGATTGGGTGCTGGAAGAACTCGAAGTCTCAAACGTTCCGCGCCTGGAATACTTAGCGCGACGAGTGCTTTGATAGGGATGTTTCTGTTGAAGATACTTCGTGCTAAATAGGGAATTTAGAATAATTGCTTTTGGTACATTGGGTCGCCGCTTAGTTCGCTTTCGACTTTAATCAAAGTACCGTTAAGCCGCTTAGTAGAATCTTCGTAAAACTCGGGGTTCTTTTCAAATCCAATAAAACTTCTGTCGAGAGCTTTTGCGGCTACTGCAGTTGTTCCGCTCCCCATAAAAGGGTCAATAACTAATTGATTTTTTCTAGTCGTCAACTTGATAAGGTGTTCGATTAAATCAAGAGGTTTTTGAGCCTCATGAATTCGCACTTCATCATTTCGGAATCCAAAGCTAAGAAGATTAGTGGGGCTTCCACCATCAATGTTGCACTCCTCAGTATTCATAGCACCGACCTCATTTTCAAGAATATTATCTGTTATCGTGCCCCCAATTTTATATGGCTTCATGAACCATGCGATGGGTTCCCATATTGGAGCCAAATTCCCCAATCGCCACCCATCCCATTTCCTTGATTCTTCGATTAAGTTACGACGTTCAAGAACGATACTTAAACGTTGTGCTCTATGGTGCGCAGATGGCTTCTTCCAAGCAAGTACGTCTTTGAGCAAAAAACCGCTATCCTCAAATGCATTGATAACTCGATGAATGGTTCGTCTTGCGCCAAAAACAAAAAGTGACGAACCATCTTTCATTTTCGGATACACTTTGGTCGCCCAATCCATACACCAGTTTTGATACTCCAAACCAATGTTTCTATCGGATTGTGCCCATCCATTAATTGGTTTTCCTCGTCGCTTAAATCCAGACTTACCTTCTTGGGCTGGAGACTTACCAAGTAATGCAGAATTGGTGTTGTTGTGAATTACATCCCAATCATCCAAACTTATTCCATAAGGTATATCTGATAAAAACAAATCAATGCTTTTATCTGTTAACTGAGGGATGTGTTTAAGGCAATCCCCTAATGTTATTTTGTTGAGGTACTCAGCATTCATAAGGTTTAAGAAAAGCCAAGAATCCCATTATCAGAAATTGCTTGGATAACTCTAATTCTATTATCAAGGTTCATAGATTTTAGAATTTCGGCTACAGCTTCCTCTTTAGACATTCGCATTATTCGTTCACGTTGAGTGGATAAATATGTAAGGGCAATATTCCGCGAAATTTGAATTGCCTCAATAGAGGCTTCTTTTTCCTCTTGCCAAATTTCTCGTATTAACCCATCGAAACTAAGCATTCTACGATTAAGAGTTTGCCAATAATCAATAGCAGATTTTGATGGGTTCATTGCTTCTACAGTTAGGAATATTTCATGCATTAAAGCAATCGCATTTTGTTGGCTTGTTGCTAAAGCATAACGAACAATTACTGTTAAATGAGAGTAAGTGCCCACACAAACAGACTGTGCTCCAGCCTGCTGATATATTTGACTTTTGGTGGCTGGTAATTGGTATACGGGACATACCACAATAGCATATGGCTTGCCATGCTTCCATCTATCCATCGCTTGCACTTTAAAGTCTTTTTGATTTTTTGCTGTGCGGCTTAGACGAAAGGCTTTTGCATCAGCAACAAAGCTAAAATCATTGGCAACACACTCTACATCAGCTACATCTGCTCGTTCTTTTAGGACATTACTGACAAAACCCATCGCCAAAAATGATTCATGGATAACAATGTCTGTGTATTTTGAATAGAGCTTTTCCTCAGTGGTATCGTGACCGTAACTTTCAGGTATCGCTCCACATAATCGTAAATGACCTAATAAAACATCAGCACCTTCATTAACTATTTCTTTAGAAATTTCTTCTTCTACCTTTTGCGCGTCATCTCCAAAATTGCCTGAAAGGCGGCTAATTTTATCAATCCAATATAGTCGCTTAATAATCTGGGCAGTGGTTATTATTTTGGTGTTTATGTTATTCCACACGAGGCTCACCTTATAGTAAGAGTGGAAAATCATATAAAGTATAGACGTTGTTGCATAAAAGGCTACGGAGACGACAGTGCTGGTAATCTTGAGGTGTGAAACGCAAGAATACGAAAAGCACGTACCGTCTCCGTAACTGGAGTCACTATAACAAAGCCCTTGTCGGACGTGGAAGTCTCACGC
>DASQNL010000305.1:0-2419 GCA_035644995.1 Pyrinomonadaceae bacterium
GGATTGAGGGCTTGGGCGATGCGCTCGCCGATCAATTCGTCCAGCAGGGAATGGTGCGAGACGTGGCGGGGCTGTACGCCTTGACGCACGAACAGGTGGCGGGTCTCGAACGCATGGCGGAGAAATCCGCGTCGAATCTGCTGGCGCAGATCGAGGCGAGCAAAACGCGCGACCTGCCGCAACTCGTCTTCGGTTTGGGGCTACGCCACGTCGGCGAGCGCACGGCCGCCATTCTCGCACGCCGGTTTCGCACGCTCGACGCGCTCGGCGCGGCGACCATCGAAGAACTCGACGCCGTGCCGGAGATCGGTCTGACGGTCGCCGAGAGCGTCCACGATTGGTTCGCGGACGCGGGCAACCGCGCGCTCTGCGAACGCTTGCGGGCGGCGGGCGTGCGCACGGAAATGGAGGCGCGCGCGGGCGGCGGGCAAGCCGGGTCGTTCGCCGGATTGCTCTTTGTCCTGACCGGCAAACTTGCGACGCTCACGCGCGACGAAGCCGCCGCGCTCATCGAGGCGCGCGGCGGGCGCGTCGTCTCTTCCGTCAGCAAGAAGACTACTTACGTCGTCGCGGGCGAAGAGGCCGGGTCGAAGTTGGACAAAGCGCAGACGCTCGGCGTGCGCGTGCTCGACGAGACGGAATTCAAAGAGTTGTTGGCCGGAAGCGAGTAGCCCCGGAAGGGGGCTGGCGCGCGGTCTTTCCAAACTTAATCGAAAGCGGAGATTTGATGAGCACAACGAAACCGGAAAATAAACTCGAACTCGCCTATACGATCTTTTGCGACGACGTGCGTCTGGAGGTCGGCAACAAGCTGTCGCTGATCGGCGTCTTTCAGAACATGCTGGTGCAGCAGATGCCCGTCTCGTTAATCAAATTCGCCATCGTCAACCACTGGCGCGGCGAGGGGCAGTATCTCTCGGAGGTGCGCATCCTGTCGCCCGACCGGAAACAGCCCGTCGTCGTCTCCGAACCCGCGCCCTTCGAGATCACGCACGGCGGCCACACCGACAACGTCAGTTTCTTCGTCAACGTCACCTTCACCGCGCCCGGCGAGTACTGGGTGCAGACCTTGATCAATTCGACCCTCTTCGACGAACAACCGCTCCTCATCATGGATGCCCGCACGGCCTCCCAACCGGCCGAGGCCGCCTCCGATGCCATCAACTAAAAACAGAGGTCGGAGGTTAGAGGTCAGAGATCAGTAAAAGCATTTTGCTTCTAACTGACCTCTGACCTCTAACCTCCGACCTCTGCCCTGATGCGGATGAGAGGGATCGAACCTCCACGATGTCACCATCACAGGCTTCTGAGACCTGCGCGTCTGCCAATTCCGCCACATCCGCGTGAACGTGAACGAATCATACGGAGCGGGGCGCGAAGGTGTCAAGCAGGCGGCTTTCCGCGCATTTTCCGACGCGGGCGCGCGCTAATTTAAGGACGGCCGATGATGTCGCCCAAAATGCCGCCGATGCCGCCGCGCCGCGTGTTCGAGTTGCGATTGCGATAGCCGTCCTCATACCCTTCGGCGAAGGCGGCGCGGAACTGTTGGCGATAGTAGCTCAACATGCCGTCCTGCGACTGGTAGCCCGCCGTTGCTTCCCGGTATACGCTCTCGTCGCGGAAGTCGGCGCGCTCGCCGTTGGCGCGATCCGTCTGACCGGCGCGGTAGCCTTCATCGTATCCGATGCGCTGCGCGCGTTCGCGAGCCTCGCCGCGGTCGTCTCTGTTGTCGTCATCGCGATTGCGGTCGTAACGATCATCGTCGTCTTGGCGGTCGCGCGTCGGGCCGCGCCCGTCGCGACGCCCATCGCGCGCGTCGTGGCCGTTATTGAATTTCTCGTCCTTCTTATTCTGCTGTTTGACCTTCTTATCTTGCTTGTCGTGTTGTTTGATCTTCTTATCCTGCTTGTGGCCGCGCCCCTGTCCGGCGAAACTCGCAGTGGGCAGCATCAGTGCGGCGACGATGGCGAACACCGCCATGCCGAGCGTCGGTAATTTGCTTCTGACAGTCATTCGTAATTCTCCCTGCTTGCGGCGAGCGTCTCGATTGCAGCGGCGCGTCGCCAAGTCAAAATTTCGCGTCGAGAAAAATATCTCCGGCAACAACTAATACAAGTGCCGTGCCAGCCCTTGTACGGGTGCCAAGTCCTTGAGCCGTAAAGACCGAAGACGCGCGCGCCGCGTGATCCGTACACGATACGGTGCCGCAAACAACTCTATGGTGTTAAAAGAGGGCGGGGCGCGCAAACCTGCGGGCGACGGGCGGCGGCGCGCACGGCGGGCGATGCGGCGAACTGCCGTGGCCGTTGCAGGCCGGGGCGGCGGCTTGGTATAGTTCAGCCACCGGAAGAGAATTGTGAATTCATCAACGACAGAAGCGGCGCGGACAGGTGACGCGCTCGGCGCGCGTCTGGCTGAG
>DASQNL010000306.1:0-9536 GCA_035644995.1 Pyrinomonadaceae bacterium
TTACTCTTTTTCTCCCTGCGAAAAGATACCATATAAATTTTAGTGACCAGCGACGGGTGATGGGTAACAAGTTAGAACAAGTTTTCCGACTTGTCACTCGTCGCCTGTCGCCTGTTACCGAACTGCTATTTTGACGCGCCCCGCTTTCGGCTCCGTGCGCTTGGGCAGGCGCAGGCTGAGGACGCCGTCCTTGTATTCGGCCGCGATGTTTTTCTGATCGACCGTGGGCGGGAGCGGCCCGAAGCGACTCAAGAAACGCCCGAACGGGCGGCAACTACTGCCGCCTTCTCCGCCGCTGCTGCCGCGCCGCGTCCCGCCGGCATCGGGCAAGCGTTCGCCGCGCACCGTCAAGCGATTCTCATCCACGCTCACTTCGAGCGCGCTCCGCGCGATGCCCGGCAGATCAATGGCGACGATGAACTCCGTTTCGGTCTCATACACGTCGGCGGCCGGCGTCCAATCCGCGCGCTCAAGTTCCGCCTCCCGCTCCTCGTTCAAATGATCGTGCCGCCGCGCCGTATCTTCGAACAGACGATTCATCCGCTCCTGCAACGTCACATAATCACGCCAGCCGTCCCACTTGTGTCCCACGGTAAAAACCTCCGATTTTTGGAGGGACGAAGAAGAATTGATTCATTGATACATCGGTTCATTGGTTCAATGAAGAAATGGATCAATGAATCAATTCTTAGTCGTCCCTCATCCCTTTGTTAAGCAGTGGCCGCCGCCAACTCGCTCGCCAAGCTGAGCGCGTCGCCGTCGGCGGAGACGCGGATGGTTTGGCCGGGCGCGATCTCGCCGCGCAGGAGTTTCGAGGCCAGCGGGTTTTGGAGCAACGTCTGAATCGCGCGTTTCAGAGGCCGCGCGCCGTACATCGGGTCGTAGCCCTCGCGCGCCAGCAGTTCGCGCGCCGAATCGTCGAGCGCGAGCGTGATGTTGCGTTCCGCGAGCATGTGCCGCAGGCGTTCGAGTTGCACTTCGATGATTTGGACGATCTCGGCGCGCGAGAGTTGATGGAAGATCACCGCGTCGTCGATGCGGTTGAGAAACTCCGGCTTGAAGTGGCCGCGTAATTCCTCCAAGACCGCCTCGCGCACCTGCCGCTCGTCGTCGCCCGCCGCCTGTATCTCCCGGCTGCCGAGGTTCGAGGTCATGATCAAGACCGTGTTTTTGAAGTCGACCGTGCGCCCCTTGGAATCGGTCAGACGGCCGTCGTCGAGGATTTGCAGGAGCACGTTGAACACGTCCGGGTGCGCCTTCTCGATCTCGTCGAAGAGGACGACGCTGTAGGGTCTGCGCCTGACGGCTTCGGTCAACTGCCCGCCTTCCTCGTAGCCGATGTAGCCGGGCGGCGCGCCGATCATGCGCGCCACGGCGTGCTTCTCCATGTACTCGCTCATGTCGAGCCGGATCATCGAGCGTTCGTCGTCGAAGAGAAACTCGGCGAGGGCGCGCGCCGTCTCGGTCTTGCCGACGCCCGTGGGGCCGAGGAAGATGAAGGAGCCGACGGGGCGGTTCGGGTCTTGCAGTCCCGCGCGCGCGCGGCGCACGGCGTTGGCGACCGCCGTCAGAGCCTCGTCCTGCCCGATCACGCGCAGCCGCAGGCGTTCCTCCATCGTCACGAGTTTCTGCATCTCGCCTTCGAGCATCTTGGCGACGGGCACACCCGTCCATTTCGCCACGACGAGCGCGATGTCTTCCTCGTCAACCTCTTCCTTGAGATAGACGCCCTCTTTCTGTATCTCGGCGAGTTTGGCGTGCTCCTCCGCGAGTTGCTTTTGCAGTTCGACGGCCGTGCCGTAGCGCAGTTCGGCCACCTTGCCGTAGTCGCCCGCGCGCTCATACTGTTCGGCCTGCACCTTGATCTGTTCGAGGTCTTCTTTGGCCTTGCGGATGCGCTCGATGATGTCCTTCTCCGAACGCCACTGCGCCTTCATGCCCGACGCGCGCTCGCGCAAGTCCGCGATCTTGACTTCGATCTCGCGCAGGCGCGCTTGCGAACGCTCGTCCGTCTCGCGCTGCAAGGCCTGCTTCTCGATCTCCAGTTGCGTCGTCTCGCGCTCCAGTTCGTCGATCTCGACGGGCAGGCTGTCGATCTCGATGCGGAGGCGCGAGGCGGATTCGTCGATCAGGTCGATGGCCTTGTCCGGCAGAAAGCGATCCGTGATGTAGCGGTTCGAGAGCGTGGCCGCCGCGACGATGGCCGAATCTTTGATCCGCACGCCGTGATGAACTTCGTAACGCTCCTTCAAACCGCGCAGGATGGCAATCGTGTCCTCCACGGTCGGCTCGCCGACGTAGACCTGCTGGAAACGACGTTCGAGCGCGGCGTCTTTTTCGATGTGCTTCTTGTACTCGTTCAGGGTCGTCGCGCCGACGCAGCGCAACTCGCCGCGCGCCAGCGCGGGCTTCAACATATTCGACGCGTCGATTGCGCCCTCGGCCGCGCCCGCCCCGACGAGCGTGTGCAGTTCGTCGATGAAGAGGACGATCTGCCCCTTCGCGTTTTCGATCTCCTTCAAGACCGCCTTCAAACGATCCTCGAACTCGCCGCGATATTTCGCGCCCGCGAGCATCGAGCCGAGGTCGAGGCCGACGAGACGCTTGTTGCGCAGAGTCTCCGGCACGTCGCCGGAGATGATGCGCTGCGCCAGACCTTCGACGATGGCCGTCTTGCCCACGCCCGGTTCGCCGATCAAGACGGGATTGTTTTTCGTGCGGCGCGAGAGCACTTGAATCGTGCGGCGTATCTCGTCGTCGCGGCCGATGACGGGGTCGAGCTTGCCCTGGCGGGCCAGGTCGGTCAGGTCTTTCGCGTATTTCGAGAGGGCTTGATAATTGGCCTCCGCGTTCTGATCCGTGATGCGGGAATCGCCGCGCATGTCGCCGACCACCTTCGTCAGGTCTTCGCGGTTGACGCCGTGCTGGCGCAGGATACGCCCGGCCGCGCCGTCCTTTTCCTCCAGGATGGCGAGCAGCAGGTGCTCGGTCGAGATGTACTCGTCCTGCATGCGCTCGGCCTGCTTCTGCGCGGCCGTGAAAATCTGCGTGAGGCGCGGGCTGAAATACTGCTGCCCGCCCTGCACCTTCGGCAGGCGATTGATCGCGGCGTTGGCATCGTTTAAGACGACTTGCAGGTTCGCGCCGAGTTTGCCGAGCAGCGGGCGCACGATGCCTTCGGGCTGTTCGAGCATGGCGACGAGCAGGTGCTCCGGCTCGACCTGTTGATGCTGGTTGCGCTCGGCCTGCTCGATGGCCGTCTGGATGGCCTCCTGCCCGCGCAGCGTAAAACGTTCTAGACGCATAATTTTACCGAACCCTTACAACCGACGCGCGCGGAACGATGAATGAGTTCACCGCTCATCGTTCCGCGCGTTTATAACCGACGCTTGATCCGTCTTACTTCCCGGCGGTCGCACTCTTAGCTCTGCTCTCCGCCGTGCCGGACTCCCCGGCCTTCGCCTCGATGGTCTTCGGCGCGGCCGCGCCCTCGCCCGCGATCTCGATGCGGCGCGCCTTCACCTCTTCGCGCTTTTGCATCACGACGCGCAGCACGCCGTTCTTGTACTCGGCCGCCACGTTCTCCGGCGAAACCGTCTGCGGCAACGTGAAGGAGCGCGTGAACGAGCCGTAAGAGCGTTCGACGCGGTGATAGTTGTCCGATTCGTCCCGCTTCTCGAACCGACGCTCGCCGCGCAGCGTGAGCACGTTGTTCTCGATGGAGAGTTCAAAGTCCTCGCGGTTCATGCCCGGCAGTTCGGCTTCGAGCACGATCTGATCCTTGTTCTCGTAGATGTCCACGGTCGGCGCCCACGCGCCGCGCGCGATGCCCTCGTCGCCGAAGGAACGGGACGACAGGTTGCTCGAAAACAGGCGATTCACTTCGTCTTGCAGCATCCGCAGGTCGCGGAACGGGTCGTAACGGGTAATAGACATGACGTAATTCCTCCTCTCAACTCAACAAAAAAGTTATTTGCTGGACGCCCAAACGAATCTCCGGCACGACTGAACCGCATACCGTCAACCTTTGAGCGTGTCGAAATAATAATATCTGAGTCTTTCCTTGTCAAGTATCGAAAGCAAAAAATTTTCACCTCTTCGGAGTTCGCCCCGGAGCGGCTCGGAGGGCGCGCCTGAAATCCGCTTAGTCTAATCTAAAGAATCGTTTAATGGAGGAGATGACGCCCGCCGAAGCCTTCTCCTCGTCTTCGATTTCGGCGGAGGCGGTGAGTCCGGCGCGGCGGTGTGCGATGGTCTGGCCGAGCGTTTCGGCGAGGCGAGGGTTAGAGTGGAAGACGGATTTCATCGCCTCGTGGCCGATTTCGAGCACTTCGGTCTCGGCGGCGGCGACGACGTGAGCCGAGCGCGGTTCGCCCGTTAAAAGAGCCATCTCCCCGAAAAAGTCGCCCTCGCCGAGCGTGGCGACGGTGCGCGACTGGCCGTTATCTTCGACCTGCACGGCGACGTTGCCGTGATGCACGACGAACATCGAATCGCCCTCTTCGCCCGCGCGGATGATGGTTTCGCCGGGCGCGTAAGTGTGGCTGCGGGAGGCGCAGACGAGTTGGGAAAGCTCGTCCGCGTTGAGCGGGGCGAAGATGTCCGTGGCGGAGAGGCGACCCGTGAGCGTCTCGGCGTCGGCCGCCGGGTTGGCCGCGGCCTTCGGTCGTTCGATGTAGAGCGTCTGCGTGGGGTAGGCGAAACTCAGCCCGGCGCGTTTGAAGGCGTACCAGACGCGCTGGCGCAGCAGTGCGTCCGTGTCGTTGAAGCGACTGTAATCTTCCAGCCAATATTTAATTTCGTAGTCCACGGCGAAGTCGCCGAGGTTGCGCATGCGGACGATGGGAGCCGGCTGGCGGCGCACGTTCTCCGTCTCGCGGATGGCGGCGCGCACGACCTGCATGACGCGCGCGGGCGAATGCGAGTAGAGAGCGTTGAAGAAGACGAGGCGCGCGTTCGGGTTGTCGCGCGGGCAGACCTCGATAGCCTCCTTGGCGATCTGGCTGTTGCTGAGAAGGACGACGTGGTTGGTGAACGTCCTGATCTTCGCCGCGCGCCACGTCACGCTCTCGACGACGCCCATCCAAGTGCCGACCGTGATCACGTCGCCCACCTCGAAAGGCTTGTCGGCATGGAGCGAGATGCCGGAGAAGAGGTTGCCGAGCGTGTCTTGCAGCGCGAGGCCGAGGATGACGCCGAGCAGGGCAGACCCCGACAGGAGCGCGCCGAGCGACAGGTCGAAGAAGTGTTTGAGGATGAAGGCGGCGATCAGTATGTAGGCGACGATGGAGAAGAGATCGCGTATGAGGCTCGGCGCGTCGCGGCCTTTGCGGAGGCGGAAAACCACGTCGAAGACGAACGCCCCGGCGAGCCGCACGCCCACGAACATGAGACTGAGCCACAGGGCGATCTTCGCGAGCAGTTGTACCCAGTAAAAACCGGGCGCGGCTGCCCTCAAGTTCTCGACCGGGGGTGACGGCGCGAAAGAGGGCAGAACGAGGTAGAGCAGGACGGCGAACAGCGCGGTCGCGGCGAGGGGGAAGGCCAGTTGTTTTTTGAGACGGGAGCTACTCATCTTGAAGCGTCCGAAGGTCAACCGCGGGTCGTTCGCGGCGGGTTCGCCGGCAGCGCGCGTACCACGCTCTTACGGTTCGCCGAACACGGTCTTGGCGACCAACACGAGCGAGAGCGTGGAAACGATCACCACCGTCAGCCATGCCAGCACATTATAGACCGCTCCGTTGGCGTATTCACCCATCAATTTACGGTCGCCCGCCAAACGCAAGATCGCGACGAGCATGACGGGCAAGAGCAGCCCGTTGATAAACTGCGTGACGACGAGCACGCGCATCAGAGGCAGCCCCGGAATGATCGCGATGAGCGCGCCCACCGCGATCAGGAAGGTGAAGATGCCGATAAAAGTCGGGGCTTCGCGAAAACTGCGCGAGACGCCTTTCTCGAACCCCAACGCCTCGCTGATCGAATAGGCGGTGGCGAGCGGCAGCACGCCCGCCGCGAGCATGGACGCGCCGAAGAGCCCGACGGCGAAAAGCAGACCGGCGTATTCGCCCGCGAGCGGGACGAGGGCGCGCGCGGCGTCGGCCGCCGTCTCGATGCTGCCCGCGAAGCCGCCCTGCGAGCCGAGCGTCGCCGCCGTCGAAATGACGATGAAGAACGCGATGGACATGGCAAAGAGCGTCCCGACCCACACGTCCGCGCGCACCAGTTTATAGCTCTCCCGCCCGACGCCCTTCTCCACCACCGACGACTGCACGAAGACCTGCATGTAGGGCGAGATGGTCGTGCCGATCAGGGCGATGAGCGTGAACAGGTAATGATTATCGTAACGAAAGGACGGGCGCGCCATCTGCCGCGCCACCTCGCCCCAATCGGGGCGCGCCAGAAAGGCCGAGACGATGTAGCCGAGGAAGACGAGCGACATCAAGAGGAAGACGCGCTCGACCCGCCGGTACGATCCCTTCACGACGAGCCACCACACCGAGAGCGCGGCGAGCGGCACGGACACTTGTCGCGGCACGCCGAACAACTCCGTCGCCGCCGCGATGCCGACGAACTCCGAGACCGTCACGCCCGCGTTCGCCACGAGCAGCGCGGACATCACGACCATCGTCCAGCGCACGCCGAAACGCTCGCGGATCAAATCGGCCAACCCTTTGCCCGTCACCACGCCCATCCGCGCGCACATCTCCTGCACGAGGCCGAGCGCGACGAGGATCGGCAGAAACGTCCAGAGCAGCGTGTAGCCGAATTCCGCGCCGGAGGTGGAATAGGTGGCGATGCCGCCCGCGTCGTTGCCCGCGTTGGCGGCGATCATGCCCGGCCCGATCACGGCGAGATAGGCGAGAAAGCCGGTGCGCCGCTCCACCGCCCGCCGCACGCGCCGCGACCCGCTCCGCCACAGGCGACGACTCATCTCCCGCACATCTGTACGCGACACGGCCACTTGGAGGTTCTCCGTCGTTCATAAGAACTCTTTGGGTCGATAGCTAATGGAAACTCAAACGCCTTTGGTGGCAAGTATCCTTTTAATCTCTGATTTACTGAGCAAGCGATGTTTCTTATGCGCGTTACATTTCTTACATGCTATGGCAAGGTTATTCAAATGGTTTGAGCCTAGACTTTGACTCGGGACTTTTTTCCCTTTCTCAAGTGGGGGCAACTTTCTTAGTTCTTTATTCAATTTGTTAGAAGAAAGGGGAATAATATGATCCACCTCCACTCCACTATTGATGTCACATATATCCGCATATCCTAATTGACAGGTAAGCCCATATTGTTCTTTTAACTGATTCAAAATACGTCCTCTGATTCGGTTAAACTCACCACGCTTCACTTTAGGCTCCCGCCCGACATCAAACAAAGATTCGTATCTATCAAAGTCTTCGTCGTCTTCACACAGTAATGTCCGAAAATAGTCTTGATCCTCTGAACAATTGAATTTCACTTTAACGCTTCTCCCTCAGCCGAACAGTCTCGGCAAACGCTGCCGCCAGCCCTTCGGCAGTAACAACTCCATCGCGTCGTCCACGGTGACGATGCCGACGATCTCGCCGAGGTCGTCGATGACGGGCAGGGCGAGCAGGTTGTACTCGGCGATCTTGTGCGCCACGTCCTTCGCCGAGTCGTCCGGGTGCGCGTGTTGAAACTCGTCGCGCATGACGTGTTCGAGCGGGGCGGCGGGGTCTGCGAGGATGAGGCTGCGCAGGGCGATCACGCCGGAGAGTTTCCAAGAGCCTTCGCGTTCGACGACGTAGAGGTAATAGATCATGTTCGGCGTCTCGGCCATCTCGCGCAGGGTGGCGAGGGCTTCGCCGACGGTCAAGCCTTGCGGGAGCGTGATGAACTCGTTGGTCATCAGGCCGCCCGCCGTGTCGTCTTCGTAGTGGAGAAGTTCGGCCACGTCGGTCTTCTCCTCGCCCTCCATGCGACTGAGCAAATCTTCGGCGGTGGCTTCGGGCAAATCGCCGAGCACGTCGGCCGCCTCGTCCGGCGACATCCATTCGAGGATGTCCGCGGCGCGCTCCTTGTCCATGTCGCCGATGATGCGCACCTGGCTCTGGTCGGGCATCTCTTCGAGCGTCTCGGCGGCCGTCTCGTCGTCGAGCGCGGCGACCACCTCCGCGCCCTGCCGGTACGACAGAGACTCCGCGAGCCGCGCGATCTCGACCGGGTGCAGGCGCGACAACTTATCGCCCGACGACTTCAAACGCACCTCGGCCGCATCGGTCGCCAGGTACCCTACGTCCGCCCAGTCGATCACTTCCACGGGGCGGCGGCTGCCGAAGAAGCCCGCGGGCGCGAGCCTGCGCCAGAGTCCCTGCAAACTCACGTCCGCGCCCGTCACGCGCCACTCGCCCGCCACTTCGATCAACTGCACGTCGTTGACGCGCACGACGCGTTTGCCGTCCACGTCGATCAACTGCTTGTCGAGCACGTCGCGCGCGAGCAGAACTTCGTTCTCGCGCCGTTTGAAGTCGCGGAGGTCTAACAGGTCGAAGTTGAGTTGCGCGCCCGCCTCGCCGAAACGGGCGACGCGCGTGCGCGGCAGAAAGATGTCGCGCCGCATGTGGCGCGCGACCAGACCCGTCACCGGCGGGTGGTCTTCGCCGAGCCGCACGATGACATCCTTGATCGTGGCGACGGGGCGGCCTTCCACGTCGCGCACGGGGCGACGCAAAACTTGCGACAGGTAAAGCATGGATGGATATTAAAAGGGGAAAGGGGGAAAGGGGAAGCGGAAAAGAAGAAGGGGTAAAGGGAAAAGGGGAAAGGGGAAAGGATGAAGGCACTCTACCTTCTGTTTTCTTTACCTTTACCCTTTACCCTTTACCCCTTTCCCAATGTTTTCAGGATTCTGAGGGCGCGTTCGAGCGCGGGGTCGCGCCCGTCGCTGATGTCGCGGCGGGTGGGGCTGACGAGTTCGTCGGGCGTCACGCCCGCGCCTTCGAGCCGGGTCTGGCGGGCGGTGCGAAAGTCCATCTCGCTGATGTCGAGGAGGCCGCCGTCGGGCAGCGTGTGGCGGCGACGGATGGCGAGGACGCAGCCGCACGTGTGCTCGCCGATGACCTGCGCGCGGTGCGTCTCCTGCAAGGCGGCGGCGAGTATTTCGGCCGCGCTCGCCGTGCGCGTGCTCGTCAGGACGACGACCGCGCCGCGAAACTCCGCCACGGTATCGGCCGCGAACAGCATCGCGGCGCGCGTCTGCGGCGCGGAACTGACGCGCCCCTCACGGTCTGTAAACTCGCCGAGGTTTGTGCCCTGCGGCAAAAAGGCGGAGGCGATGTCGGTCATCGTCTCGGCGTGGCCGCCGCCGTTGTCGCGTAAATCCATGACGAGGCCGCGCGCCCCGCGCAGTTCGCCCTTGCGCAGGGCGCGCATCAATTCGCTCGCGATCTCCGGCACGAACATGTTGAAATTGACCACCGCGAAGCCTTCGCTCTTGTGCACGCTGAGCGCGGGCAGGCGGCTTTGCAACACGCGCCGCAGGCGGACGCTCCGCGCCCCGGCGCGCGTGT
>DASQNL010000307.1:0-3970 GCA_035644995.1 Pyrinomonadaceae bacterium
CTGCTCTACATGAACGCGCACTCGAACAACTTCGTGGCCGACCGTCTCGGCGCGTTTCTCGGCGGCCCGCAGGCCATCGTGCGCCTGCTCGTCGAGGAGTTGAAACTGCCGCCGGAACAAGTCTCGCTGGAAACGGCGTCGGGCTTGTATAACAACCGCATGACGCCGCGCGGCGTGCTCGTCGTCATGAAAGCCCTGCTCGAAGAGGCCGGGCGGCGCGGACTCAAAGCGGAAGATTTGTTGCCCGTCGCGGGCTGCGACTGGGGCACGGTGCGCCGCCGCATGGAAGGCACGGGCTTCGAGTGTTCGCTCGTCGGCAAGACCGGGACGCTGACGACGACCGACGGCGGCATGTCGAATCTGGCGGGCGTCGTGTTCACCAAAGACAGCGAGCCGATCCTCTTCGTCATCCTCGCGCAGGGCACCCGCATCTGGGAGCATAAGCAGATGGCCGACCAACTCCTCGCCGAGACGATCAACGGCCACCAGCCCGCGCCCCTCCTCGACGCGAGGATGCGCCGCCAGTTGCTCCCGCCGAACAGTCTGCGGATCGAACCGGGGTCGGAATTGAAAGGTCGGAGATTAGTCAAAACAGCCGGGTGAAAACAAACGCTACCCGTCTCCGGTTAACCTTTCGCCGCCGTCCCCCGTTTCCTGTTTCCATCCCATCTCCCACAATAATAAATTTTTGAGAAAAGCGTGGTGCGCGGCGAAGCGCGCGATGCAGTAGCCGGGGAAGCCGTCGCGGAAGCCGCCCTTGAGGAAGTAGCTGCGCGCGAAAGCGGCCGGGGCGGAGAGGCCGACGCGCCAAACGGTGGCGCGCTTGCCCGCCTCGAACATCTGGCGGGCGGCGAGCGGGGCGTAGCGTTCGCCGATCATGCGATGGTGATAGGCCGCATCGCGGCCGGTGTAGTGGAGCAGGTCGCCGCCCCGGAGCGTTTCGACGCGCGCGCCCTCGTCCATCCGCACCGACTCGTGGACGTGGGCGCCCGCCCAGCGGCCGCGCGTGCGTCGATAAAAGCGCAACTGGTGATCGGGATACCAGCCGCCGCCGCGAATCCAGCGATCCATATAGAAGGAGCGGCGCGCGATGCGGTAGCCGTCGGCGAGCCGGTCGTCCGCCGTGTAAAGCAGGTCTTCGACGACGGCGCGCAGTTCGGGCGAGACGCGCTCGTCGGCGTCGAGGCTGAATATCCAATCGTGGCGGGCTGACTCGGCGGCAAACTGCTTCTGCGCGGCGAAGCCCGGCCACGCGCGGCGGATGACGCGCGCGCCGCAGGCGGCGGCGATCTCGCGCGTCGCGTCCGTGGAGTCGGCGTCAACGACGAGAATCTCGTCCGCCCAACTGACGGACTCGCACGCCGCGCGGATGTGCTCCGCTTCGTTGAGAGTGATGATCGTGGCGGTGGTCTTCAAGTCGGTGAACGTCGGCGCGGGTTGAAAGGGACATGTGCTCGTCGTGTTCGTGTGGAGGATACGAAGAGGGGCGGGGAAGCGTCAACCTTGAGCCAAGCAGGGAGGGGACGAGGGCGGGAAAGGCTAATGGCCGGGCGACGCAAGAGAGCGGGGTGCTTCAAGCGTCGCCCGGCCATGCGCCGGTCGGTCGGTCGCCGTCGTCGTAGGGGCGACGGCGGTTTTTTTTATTGCATCGTCGGCGTTTCGACGATCACGTTGTTGGCGCGCAAGGTGGTCGAGGTGGCGCGCTGTAGTTCGGCGAGAGCCTTGTTGTAGTCGGTCTCGGCGCGGAGTTCCTGATTGCGCGCGTTGACGAGTTGGTTCTCGCGCTGGAACAAGAGGAAGGTGGTCGAACGCCCGACTTGATACAGGCGTTGCTCGCCGTTGAGTTGGAGTTCGGCATTCTCGCGCGCCTGACGCGCGGAGAGAACGCGCCGCCGCGCCGTCTCGACGGCCTGAGCGGCGTTGCGCACTTCCACCTCCACGCCCTGCTCCTGCGAACGCATCGAGGCGACGAGTTGATCCTTCTGGATGCGCGCGCCGGCCAGATTCGCTTGCGCCGTGCGGTTGCGCAGGGGCAGTTGGATCGTCACGCCGGCGATCAGGTTGCGGGTTTTGAAGCCGAACAAGTTCTGCAAAGTCTGCCCGTAACCGCCGACGAGAAACGGGGGCGGGGAGGGCGCGGTCTGCGTGACCTGCGGGATCGGTTCGACGACCAAATTATTGAGCCGGAGTTGGCGCAGCAGGAACGCGGCGGCGTCCGTGTTGGAGTCGTTGCCGATGAGCGGCCCGGACGCGCCCGACCCCGGTATCGTCTGCCGCGAACCGGCGAGGCCGGTCGTGGAGAACGTGCCGGTCAGGTCAACGACGGGCTTCATCTGGTTTTTGAAAAACTGGATGTCTATGTTGTTGATCTCCTCCTGAAGTTTCAGGCGGCGCAACTCCGGGCGGTTGGCGCGCGCTTCGGTGAGCGCGTCGTCGAGATTAACGGGCGTTTCGTCGAACGCGGGTTCGTCGGTCGGGACGAGCGCGGCCGACCATTCCGGCGCGAGCGGGTCGCGCAGGATAAGTTGCTTGAGATTGTTCTCGGCGATGGAGACGTTTTGCGACGCGATCAGGAGCGAGGCTTCGCGGTTCGAGAGTTCGGTCTGCACCTCGGCGCGTTCGAGCGGGGCGGACGCGCCCGCGGCCACGCTGGCCTCGGTGCGGCGAAAATTCTCGCGCGCCAGATTCAGGTTCGCGATCTGGTTCTGCTCATCGCGCAGGGCGAAGACCAAATCCCAGTAGACGCGCTGCACGTTGGAGATGACGCCGATGGTGCGGATGCGGAAGTCCGCGTCGGATTGTTCGACGCGCTTGCGCTGGACGCGAATCTGCTGCCGGTTGCGGTCAATCGAGCGGTTGCGAAACAGGGGCTGCGTGAACTGGATGCCCTGACTCGCCGAATAGAAGGGGTTCAGCGTCGTGTTGCTCGCGCTCGTCTTCTCGCGCGTGTTGTTGAAAAAGTAAGAGTAGTTGCCGCCGCCCTTGGCGAACTGCTTCGTGGCCGAGAGGTTGGTGTTGTAATCGGTGGTGGAGACCGTGCCGGACTGATCCGCGCCGCCGAAGATGTTGATGACGGGGCGGACGGAATTGTCGATTTCGGGTCGGAACTGGAGCACCGGGTCGTAGACGCCTTCGAGGCCGCGCAGGATTGATTCGGCGTAGCGCACGTCGTTGCGCGCCACTTCGATCTCGTTGTTGTTGGCGAGCGCGCGGCGGATCGTTTCGTTGAGCGTGAGCGCGATGGTGTTGCTGCTCTGCACGCCGAGGCGCACGAGCGACGGCATCGGCGGCACGGGGCGACGCTCGGCCAGAGGAAACACGGGATCATTCGTCGTCGTCGTCGCATCGGACGGCAAAGGCGAGGCATCCGGCAGCGGCGAGGCCTGTGGCGCAATCACGCCGGGCATCTGCGGCTGGGCGGGCGCGACGGCCGGATTGGTGGGGCGGCGCGCGGGGTCGGTCGTGCCCGGCGGCGTCTGCGGCGAGATGCGCTGCGTGGCCGGGGGGGCGGTCGGGTCGGAGGGGCGCGGGCGCGATTGATCGGGGACGGTTTGCCGTTGCTCCGCTCCGGGAGGCCGCGTCGCGTCGCGCTGCGCCGGGGTCGGCTGAGACGGCGCGGGCGTCTGCGCCGCCACGACGGCGCAAGTCGCCATCCACATCACGGCGGTCTGCAAGGTTGAACGCATGCGATTACTAAGCATTAAAACGGAAACTCCTCAACTGAAACGTTGCTGCACTTTTAACTGCGGGCAGGGTCTACTTCAAACCTTTAAACTCAACAGAGCAGGTCAGTTCACTACTACGACACCTGTTCATGGGGAGTTTCAAAATTACGTATTCGTGAAAGCAACTCGAAGGCCACTGCTGAACCGGCCGGATTCGCCGCCCGCGCACCCGCCGAATCAACCTCCTCGCCGGGCGCGATTCGCAAAAACGTCAAACGGCCATCCCAATATCGAAACGCCGCGCG
>DASQNL010000308.1:0-3461 GCA_035644995.1 Pyrinomonadaceae bacterium
TGGCCGGGCGTTCCGGGTTTTAGTGATCGAGCGGGCGAACGGGGCGACGGAAGGGCGGCGGCGCGTGTGTTATAATTCCCGCGTTAGTACACAACACAACCGGAAGCGCACGCGTCTTCCTTTTAGATCAGGGGGCACCACTTTATATGGACGCAGATCGTTTGGAACATTTTCGCGGCATACTTACAAAGCAATTACGCCAACACAGCGAACTCGTGAGAGATAACCAGCAGGCCGCGCTCGACATGATCGCCGACGACGGCGTGAAAGACAGCGTCGATATGTCGCTGCAAGATGTCAATCAGGAACTGCAACTGCGCCTCGGCGAGCGCGAATCGCAGGCCGTGGCCGACATAGACCAAGCCCTTCTCCGGATCGAAGAAGGCTCCTACGGCATCTGTCAATCTTGCGGCAAACCCATCGACGAACGCCGCCTCGAAGCCGTCCCCACCGCGCGCTACGATGCTCCTTGCCAATCCCGCCTCGAAGAAGAACAGGGACTCGACGACATCCCAACGCTATAAAACAGAGGTCAGAGGCTAGAGGTCAGAGGTCAGTGAGAAGCGAACTGCTTTGACTGACCTCTGACCTCTAGCCTCTGACCTCTATGCTTTGGGGTGCGACTTGTCGTAGACCTCGATCAATTTTTCCATTGAGACGTGCGTGTAGATTTGGGTGGTGGAGAGGCGCGCGTGGCCGAGCAGTTCCTGAATGTGGCGGAGGTCTGCGCCGCTGTCGAGGAGGTGCGTGGCGAAGGAGTGGCGTAGAGAGTGCGGGCTGATGTTGTGGACGCCCGCGCAGATCAGGATGTACTTGTCCACCATGCGGCCGACGGAGCGCGTCGTGATGCGCGTGCCCTGATAGTTGAGGAAGACGGCCTCGTCGTCGCGCTCGGCGACGGGCGCGTGGTTGAGGAACGCGCCGCGCACGGTGAGGTATTGCATCAGGGCGTGGAGAGCGGGGTCGCCGAAGGGCACGATGCGTTGCTTACGCCGCTTGCCCGTCACTTTCGCCATCTTGTTTTTGAAATCGATGTCGCGCAGATTCAGCTTGACGAGTTCGGAGACGCGCACGCCCGTGCCGTAGAGAAATTCGAGAATGGCGCGGTCGCGTTTTCCCAGATCGGTTTCGAGGTCGGGCGTCTCGATGAAGCGCACGGCCTCTTCGATGGAGAGGTGATTCGGGAGTTTCTTTTCCAGCCGCGGCGTGGAGACGAGTTTCGCCGGGTTCATCTCGACGACGCCCTCGCGCAAAAGAAACTGGAAGAAGGTGCGCAGGGCGGCGAGTTTGCGGGCGATGGAGCTTTTCTTTTTGTTGGCCGCGTGAAGCGTCGAGAGCCATTCGCGGATCGTGATGTGGTCGATCTGCTTGAGGTCGAACTCGCGGCGCGCGCCCGTCGCGGCGTCCGGGGGCGCGAGGTGATCGTAGAACTGGCCGAGGTCGATCCGGTAATTGCGCAGCGTGTGTTCGCTCACGTTGCGCTCGTAGCGCAGGTGCTCGAAAAACTGCTCGAAGAGTTGTTCGATCATGTCGGTCGCTTTAGTGTCTACAGGCTGAACGTGTAGGTGATGAAACCGGAGACCGCGACGGGCTGGCCGGAGACGAGCGCGGGCGTAAATTTCGCCTGCCGCGCGGCGGCCACCGCCGACGCGCGCAACACCGCATGCCCGCTCTCCGCCCGCGCGGAAACCACTCTACCACTCTCGTCAATCGTCACCAGCACTTTTACCGAACCACCGATGCCCATTCGCCGCGCCATCTCCGGGTAGAGCGGTTTCGGGAGACTCAAGGCTTTCGAATTAAGTTGGCCCATGTTGAGCGGAGCTTGCGGCGCGGGCTGCGTCGAAAGCTGCGGCGTGGGCTGCGAAGACGACGACGCAGGCGGCGGCGAAGTTGTTTCCGGTTGCCGGGCGGGAGCGGTGGCCGGCGTCGGCGCGGGCGTCGGCCGCGGTTCGTTTGCGGCGACGGCGGGAGACGGCGAGGCGTCGGGCTTCGCTTCCGGCGGCTCCGGCTTCAAATCGGGCGGCGACTCGTTATGCCGCGGCGAAGCGTTCGGCTCTGCCGTGACCTCCGACGTTTTGCTTGCCGGGCGGACGACGCGCACGTCCGTCTCGGCGCGCGCCGGGGGGTCGCCGCTCGTCTCGGCGTTCATGTTCTTGCTTCCGTGGGCTGGCGCGCCGAGCCTGATGGTCGAACGCGCGGCGGCGTTGCTCGCCAACTCGCGCGGCGCGATGAGCGGCGGGTTGAGATCGGGCGGCGGCTCGCTGCGTTGAGAAGCCGACGCCGACGCGCCCGCGCTCTCGAAGCGTTCGGGCGAGTAGGACGACAATTGCTGTGCGGTGCGGCGTGGGTAATAGCCGCGGCGGGCGCGCACGCGCAGGTCGGGGCGCGTCTTCACGCGCAGGCTGATGACGCGGAAGCGATTGTCGCGTCCGTCATCGGTCGGGTAGTAGCTGAGGACGTACTGCTGCGCGAGGTCGGCTGAAATCTGCGCGAAGGCCGCGTCGAGTTCGCCGGTCGTCTTCGGGACGTACACCGCGCCGCCCGTCCGTTCGGAAAAAGTCTCAAGCCGGCGGACGGCCATCAGGTCAATCAAATTCGCGCTCTCGAAGACGCCCGTCTGGACGGCATAAACCTGGCAGTCGGCGGCGAGGATGCGGCGCAGCGTTTCGTCGAAGCTGAGATCGCTGATGGTGTCTGCGCCGTCCGAGACGATGACGAGCACCTTGCGCCCCGGCGAGAGGCGCAGGTATTCGGCGGCATGCGCCATCGCGTCCATGAGCTTGGTCGCGCCTTCGGGCTTGTCGAAGTGTTCGATGGTGCGGACGAGTTTCCCCACGTCGCTCGTCAACGGCTGCACGAGATCGAAGACCGTGCCGACCGAATAGATCGCCGCTTGATCAACCGGGCGCAGCACGCTCTTGAAGAAACGTACCGCGGCCTGCTTCTCGAATTCGCGCGACGAACGAATGCTGTCGCTATTGTCGAACAGCATCACCATGCGCACGGGCGTCTCGGCGTGGCTGAGGCCGCCGATGGGCTTCGGCTGCCCGTCCACGCGCAACTCGAAATCATCCACGGTCAGATCGGTGATGGCCTTGCCGCGCGTGTCCGTCACCGTCGCCGACACGGGCACGAGGTTCGATGTCACGCGCACGATCTCGCCGTCGTCAACTTCAATCGCGGCGTCGTCCGCCGGCGTCGCGGGGGCGGCCGCATCGTTTGCTGGCGGGCGCGGCGGGCTGACCTGCGGGGCGGGCGTGGGGGTGACGGTCGCGCCCGGCTCATCGGGCGTCGTGGGTTGGCCGGGGATGTTATCGGTCGGGCGGATCGGCGTGGCGCGACGCGGGCGTTGCGTGTTGGGCGCGGGCGACGCGGAAGGCTCCGGCCTGCGCCGACCCGACTGCGCGAGCGTGTGCGACGCGAGCGAGAAGAGAAAAGTTCCGACGATGAAGAGACAG
>DASQNL010000309.1:0-1547 GCA_035644995.1 Pyrinomonadaceae bacterium
ACCGACAGAACGCCGAGCAATTTTTCCTCCCCGGAGAAGAAGGCCGCGATCATCAACGTGTAGACCGGCAGCCGCGCCGAGCAACTCATAAACGGCGCGATCAAAATCGTCGCCAGCCGATCCTTCGGGTTCTCAATCGTCCGCGTCGCCATGATGCCCGGAATGGCGCACGCGAAACTGCTCAGGAGCGGCATGAAGGCTTTACCGTGCAGCCCGACGCCGCGCATCAACCTGTCCATCAGAAACGCGGCGCGCGCCATGTAGCCGCTGTCTTCCAAGAGCGAGATGAAGAAAAAGAGCAACAGAATTTGCGGCAGGAAGACGAGCACGCCGCCGACGCCCGCGATCACGCCGTCTACCAGCAGGTCGGTCAGGAGACCGGGCGGCAAGGACGCGCGCACGAGTTCGCCGAGCCGGCCGAAACCGCCGTCGATCAAATCCATCGGCAGTTGCGCCCACGAAAAGATCGTCTGGAGGATGAGCAGCATCACGACCAGCAGGATGAGGGGGCCGAAAAACCTGTGCGTGACGAAACGGTCGATGCGATCCGTGCGGCGCGTGCGTCCCGGTTTATGATCGCGCACCGTCCGGCGCGCGACGCCCTCGATCCAGTTGTAACGCGCGAGCAGCGGCTCCTGCCACCAGCGCGGATTCTCCGCCGCGAGCCGCTCGCGCGCCGCCGCGACCGCCGCTTGATGCTCCGCCGCTTCCGGCAACTCTTCCGCGTAGAGTTCGACGAGCGCGCCGTAGCGTCTCGCTCTCGCGTCCGGCAACGGCTCGGCCGCCGCGTCCGCGCCCGTGTGGCCGTTGTTGCCGTCGGCCGTCACATCGAGCGCGGCGAGAGCGTCGAGTTCGCGTTCGGCCGCGGCGGAGAGACGCCACACGGCGGCGGGCGGCGCGGCCTCCGCGGCGCGCAGCACGGCCTCGGCCAGCGCGTCGAGACCTTGTCGCTGCGTGGCGACGACGGGCACGACCGGCACGCCGAGCGCGTCCGCGAGACGCGCCGCGTCAATCTCCAACTTGTGACGTTCGGCCAGATCGATCATGGTCAGGGCGACGACGAGCGGGCGGCCGGTTTCGAGCAGTTGCGTGGCGAGATAGAGATTGCGTTCGAGGTTGGTGGCGTCAACGACGGCGATGATGCAATCGGGTCGGGAGACGCTGGCGAGCCGCCCCGTGATCACGTCGCGCGCGATCTGTTCGTCAATCGAGTTGGCGTCGAGACTGTAGAGGCCGGGCAGGTCTATGAGTTGCGCGGGCGCGAGTTCGGGCGCGAGTTGCCAGTATCCTTCTTTGCGCTCCACGGTCACGCCGGGGTAGTTGGCGACCTTTTGCCGCAAGCCCGTGAGCGCGTTGAAGAGGCTCGTCTTGCCCGCGTTCGGGTTGCCCGCCAGCGCGATTGTCAGCGGTCGCGCCGCCGCGACGGCGTCGTCCATCGGCGGCGCGATGGTGGCGTCCGGCGTCGGGGTAGGGGATTTCAGGGTCGTAGTCATAAGTGAAAAAGTGACAGGTGACAGGTGACAGGTGACGGGAACAAGCAGAGGCTT
>DASQNL010000310.1:0-9907 GCA_035644995.1 Pyrinomonadaceae bacterium
GGCGCTCGTCGGTTCTGCCGCATCCGCTCTTATCTCTCGACCACGAGAAAGCAGGGGCGAGGGGTGCTTGGTGCGCTTGAAGGGGCGTGTCGCGGGAAGCCACTAAGTGTCAGAAAACGCCCCGGATAGCTGAATAGTTACCTCCGGCGCGTGAGGTCAATAGACTCTCCCGCAGCCCGGCCGCGCATCCTCTTCGGGCTGTAACTTGGAGTCGGGTCAGGTGATGCGCCCCAATCTTCCTGAGATGGGGCTTACCATGATAGAGGATAAAGCGGCGGCGGACGTTGAACGTCAACCTCTTCAGTGCGGATGCTATAATGGCGCAGGCGAGTTGACGAGCGCACTTGATCAAGCAGTGAGGATTGAGCCGTGTGAGACCTCCGCAAAGATGGAGGGGGGTTGCAACAAATCGCTGCAATCACACACTTAGTAGCGGTAAAAATCAGCTTAGAGTGGCATTAGACCGCTCGGGGCGGTAAAAGTCGGCAATAGTCGAATTAGACCGCCATGAGCGGTCTAATGAGCGTTCGGCGTCTTTCCATTATAGTAAGGAGATATTATGAAACACATTTTCTTCGTTCTTATCTTCTGTGTCGCTTGTACCCAAGCTTCAGTCATACAAAAGGCATCTGACCGAGAACACGACGGGTTCGTTGGCCCTGTTAAGAAAGTCTACGTCGAGTGGTCGCCCATCTCCGGGGGTAATTACCCGGTCGGCTCACGCTGCCGTCAGATGACAAAAGTCTACGATCAAAACGGCAGGTTGATGCAACATTCTCTTTACCCCGGTGCTTGTGGTAGCGACGAAATAAGAAATGATTACAGTTATGCTTCAGACGGAAGTCGGACGGAAAAGTCTCAGGAGATTCGAGGGAAAGATAGCCCCCCTCCTCCTCCTCCCCCGATGGCCTCGCGCTCGGATTCTGAAGAAGATAAAGGAGAGCCGAGGATGATCTTTAAGTATGATCCCTCGTCAGGTAAGAGAATCGAAAGCACCTCAATCAGGCCCGGCGGAAAAATCATATACAAAACCACGTACAGTTATGATGATAAGGGGCGCATGATTGAAATGGCTGGCTATGATAGCGACGGCCAAGTTTCGAGTCGGAGGGTTTACGGCTACTCAGGGAGTGAGAGATTTCCATCCAATTTTGCTTATTATGACGGCAAGGGGAATGTCTACGAGAGAACAGTTTACAGTGATTACGAGTTTAATTCGCAGGGTGATTGGATAAGGCGAAAAGAAACTAGGGAAGATAGGTTCAACCGCAAGAGTGTTTCCTCAACGGTCAGAGAAATTGAATACTATCCGAATGTGAAATGATTACTCCCAACGCGCCGCCGAACAATTCATTCAACCCGACGCCTCGACAGCATTGCTTTCATCGTCGTGTGATAAGTTGTAGGTTGTGTGCTGATCGCTCGGCGCGGGTGATGCCGGGCATGAGGCGTCCATACTTGACGCTTAGAGCGCTGCTAATCTGAGGGTGAACTGGATGAAACAGTTAAGAATTGCTCTGGGCGTCATCTTCGGCTTCTGGTTGTTGCTTGGCATCGCCGGAGCCTCGTACTGGATCACCGGCGAGCGGAAAGCCCGCCGTCTACTTCCTCCGGAGAAGCGTACTGCTGAAGCAATCCATAAGCTCTATGATGATGCCGTCTGTTTTCATTGTGTAATCGGCGGAAGTTTGCTTCTTGGCTTCAGTGTATTGTTCGCTTCGGGTGTGCTTTTAATTTGGGCGCTGGTCGAGTTGGTGAATTTATATTCGCAAGCCCGTAAGAGAAAAGGGGAAGAAGGCGCACGATACGGGGCAGCCTAACGTCAGGCATCACCCGACCCGCCTCAACGCGACTTTCATCCCGCAGACTCGGCCGTCGCGGCGTCCCGCGCGGGCGGGTGATGCCTGACGTTAGGCTGCTCGCGCCGTCTGTTTTTTGTGATCTACGAAGTCTAACCGAAGGCAGGAGGTGAAGCGGACAGTGTCGTTGAAGGTACACATCAAAGCATTAGGATACATCTACACGGCGTTAGCATGTTTCGTCGGCCTGCTCGCCGTCTTGTGCCTGATTATGTATGCCACTCAGGGGAAGCTCTCTCAGGCGGGTGTCATCGTCCCAATCTTCCTCGGGCTGGCGCTGTGGTGGTTTCAGACGGGACTTGGGCTGCTGCGCTACCGCCGTGCCGTGAGGCTGTATGCGGTCATCGTCGCCGTGGTGTTCATGATCGGTCTCAACGCGCTCCTCCTTTTTGCCGGCGGTAAGCCTTTTTCCTCCAGCCCCGGATGGATAACGTTTCATCTCGGCTGCATGTCTGTCGGCGTTTATACCTTAGTGGTGATGCTGCTGCCGGGCACAGCCGAAGTTTTGCAGTGAGTGTATATCGGTAGAGCAGGACTTGACGGCGGACACGCAGTCTAATAACGGTATGCACCCGGCCGCGAATCAGCCGGCCTCTCATCATAAACTTGTCCACACCGAAGTTGAATGTGGGCGCGGGTGATGCCGGGCGGTAGGCTGCTTCGCGTACCCGGCGGATGAATCCTACAAGTTATCAATTTTGTTGAGGTGAGGCGGAACATGCGAATCTACAATGCACATGAAACTGAACGTATGCATCAAGTTCATGGTGCGCTATTAGCCTCGTTCAAAGCCCGCGCGATTGCGTTTGTTGTAGACTTCTTCGTTGCCTTCCTTTTATTCATAGTCACTTTGATTCTCGGCCTTCGCCTTGTTTCAAGTTTAGGCTTGTTGAAGTTAAAAACGAATGTCAACTTAGAGTTCGATCTCCATCACTGGTACAGCCTCGTCTTCGTTGTCCTTTATTTCGGGTTTTCTACCTACTTGGGCAACGGTCAGACGCTTGGCAAACGGTTGGTCGGCATTCGCGTCGTTTCGCTTGCTCACGAGAGGATGTCGCTATGGCACTCATTCGAGCGCGCTCTCGGATACGGGGCATCAGCCTTAGAATTTGGATTTGGTTTTATCCAGTATTTCATTCATCCGAATAGACGCACGGTACACGACCGCATTGCTGAAACTATTGTAGTGAAGGAAGAAAGAAAAGCCGGAATGTCCGCCCATGAACCGCCACATAAAGAGTCATTGGAAATGACGGCGGGAGAGCGCGCCCCGCATCAGTCTTCCTAAAGTTGTGGTTTGCGCGCCCGCCCCCGCCGCTCATCAATTCCCGCGTTAGACAGCTTGCGCTTGCGGGGGTTAAGAATGGAAGAAACACCTCATACAGATGCTCACCCGTCGAAGAAAGCCGACCCTTTTGTCTTAGCCTGCGTCGCGTTCGCAGGCTTCGGACTGCTCCTTTTCCTCCCCGCTTTCTTCTTTTCTCTCGGCTCGCTAATTTCCACGGGAGGCCGCGCCTGGGAGTACGATCCTGTGCGGGAACCGTTCATTGCCGGTGTCGTTATCTTTGTTCTGATTGTTGCCTTGCCGTTGCTTGCGGCTTACGGCAGGTCGCGGGCACATGCGCGATCTAATGCTCTCATGACGGCGGCGGCAATGTCTTCAGGTTTGGTCGGCATTTTGTTCCTGATGATAGGGATCAGGATGACGTGGCCGGGTAGTGTCATCATCATTGCCCCGTGCTTCGCGTTGAGCGTGTATGCGTTCTGGTCGTTGCGACGCAGTAGCGATGCCTGACAACTGCATGCACCGAACGGCGCATAGCACGGCTTTCATCCGCAAGACTTGAATGCTTATTTCGTCGAATGCGCGGCGGGCGCTGCCGGGCGTTAGACATCTCAAACATTTTGGGAGGAGTATGGGAAAACCCGCTGTTTTCGTGATAGATATGCTTAACGATAGTTTCGGCCATGCCGAGCTTGAGCGAATGCGCGCAGGACTCTGTTCATCCATAAATCACTTGACGGCTTTAGCGCGTGCACAGGGGTTCCCGGTAATTTGGATTCGACAGGAGTTTGAGTCCGATCTAAGCGACGCCTTTGTGGACATGAAGAGAGAGAATATCCGAATGTTTATCAAGGGCACTCCCGGCCCTCTTATTCTTGATGAGTTGGTGCGTTACGATTCGGATATAGAGATAGTCAAAAAAAGATATAGCATGTTCTACGGCACGGAGTTGGAGTCGCTGCTTCGGAACCTTGAGACGGATTCGCTTATTCTTGCCGGCGTCAATACTCACGCCTGCATCCGCACAGCGGCAATAGATGCTTATCAAAGAGATTTTCAGGTGACGATAGTCCGTGAATGTGTGGCATCAAAAGACGTGGAGCATCACGAGATAACCATGAATTACTTAGACGGTGGAATTGCTACTCTGGTGACGCTTGGCGAACTCAGAAAGCAGTTCAGTGCTGAAGATCATGTCTAAAACTGCATGCAGCCGACCGCGAATAGCGCGGCTTTCATCCGCGAAACTTAAATCTATCGATGTTGTGCGCGGCGTGTGATGCCGGGCGTTAGACGCTCACGAGGTAAGAGGTAATAGGACGGGTTGTGACAGACCGAACTGATTACGATACGATTTAATCGGGATTAGGGCGCGTGCCCACGGGTGGCCGAAGCCGTGGAGATGGTGTAGTCGAACAATGAAGACCTTTGCTCCTGCCCTGTTGCTGCTTGCCGCGTGTGCGATGACACAGGCGCAAGCCCCCGCACACTCTGCGAACGCGTCTGCGCCCGCCGGCGTAACGCCGCGCGCCTCCGCCCCGCCGCTTCGCCCCGGCATCGAGACTTTTCTCGCCGACGTGCCGCGGTCGCTCAGGGGTAAGCGGGTCGGCCTGATTACCAACCACACCGGGATCGACCGGTCGAGGACTCCGGACATCGACCTGATCGCGCAGCACAAGCATTTGAAGCTGGTCGCACTGCTCGCCCCAGAGCACGGCATCAGGGGCACGGCGGAGGCGGGCGAGAAAATAGTGGACGAGACCGACCCCAAGACGGGCGTGCCCGTCTATTCCCTCTACCTATCCGAGGATCGCGGCCCCACGCCGGAGATGCTGAAGGACGTGGACGTTTTGGTCTACGACCTTCAGGAGGTCGGGGGGCGCACCTGGACATACGTCTCCACCATGGCTCTGTCGATGCAGGCGGCGGCGAGGAAGGGGATTCCGTTCGTCGTCTTGGATCGTCCTAATCCCATCGGGGGAGAGGTGGTCGAAGGCGCGCTGCTCGACCCCAAGTTCAAATCGTTCGTGGGCATGTACCCGATCCCGGCGCGCCACGGGATGACGGTCGGCGAACTCGCCACGCTGTTCAATCGAAAGTATGGCATCGGGGCGAATCTCATCGTCGCGCGGGTGGCGAACTGGCGTCGCTCGCAGTGGTTCGACCAGACCGGGCTGCCTTGGGTGAACCCCTCCCCCAACCTCCGCTCCCTAGCCGCGTTGACGAGCTACCCCGGTTCAGTCTACTTCGAGGGCACTAATCTGACCGAGGGCAGGGGCACCGACCGCCCCTTCGAACAGATCGGCGCCCCCTGGTTGAACGCGCGGGATGTCGTCCGGGTCATGAACGAGCGGCGACTGCCGGGCATCCGGTTCGAAGCCGTCACGATGTCGGTGTCGCCGACGGCCGCCAAGCACAAGGGGCAAAGTATCCCGGCGATTCGCTTCGTCATCACCGACCGGCGGGCGTACCGCCCGGTGCGCACGTCGCTCCTGCTCATCGATGAGATACGCAGGCGGCACCCGCGCGATTTCGCCTGGACTGCGACGATAGATCGCCTCACGGGGTCGGACAAGGTGAGGCTCGCCATCGAGGGTGGCCGGCTCCGACACCTTCTGGCGGAGTGGGAAAGAGAGGCCGCGGAGTTCCGAGAGAGCCGCAAACCATACCTCCTCTACCGATGAACTAACAACATGGTTCCCGGCGTGATCCGAAAATCGCTTTATATAGAAAGCTGAGAGGCAAGAGCCGGGAGACGGCCAAAAGCGGGCGTGATGTTCAATCAACGAGAGCTTTGTTCTTCTCCGTCCGCCCGCGCAACAGCCCCCGTGCCGCCTTGACGAGTAAAGGTTCCGGCTTAGCTGACGCCCGCCTTGCTGATGCGTCCTCGAATGTTGCCGCTCTCCTGAACTGTATTCGCGGGGAACCAGGCCGGGGCAAGAGCGCACTTGCTTGGCCGCTCCGGTAGAGAGGCGGCTTACTCCATATTTTTGTCCGCGACCCCGCATCGGACGCTCTAGCGCTCATGCAAAGGGCGTGAGTTTCATTGAGCGGCGACGACGAGGCGGGGGGCATTCGTTCCGGCCGCCTCCCGTGAATTGAAGGTTACCTGGTAGCTCGTCGCGGCGGTTGACTTGAGAGCGAAGGAGACGGCGCTCCGGCCTGCGCCGAGTTCGGCGCGGACGTAATCGGTCACGTCCCATTCGTACCAAGCGGCGGTGGTGCCGACGACGTTGACCGTGCGCAGGAGCGCGCCGGACGCGGGCTTGTTGTTCCAGTTCATGCCGGTCTCAGTCCACGTCGTCGCGGGCACGCCGTAGACGGCGAGCGGGAGCGTGCCGCTGCCGCTCAGTTTTCCGTAGAGGCGAAGCTTGACGGTGGAGACCGTGCAGGGCTGTCCCGCGTCGAACTTCAAGTAAGTCTCATAGGTATCCTTCGTCTGGCTAGACAGGCGCGCGATGAGCTGAGTCGCCGTGCCGAAG
Source organism: Pyrinomonadaceae bacterium (assembly GCA_035644995.1). GTDB lineage: Bacteria > Acidobacteriota > Blastocatellia > Pyrinomonadales > Pyrinomonadaceae > JAIVJZ01. Next base: position 6,627 of record DASQNL010000310.1, read on the forward strand.
TTGCTGGTGGCGGTGCCACCGCGCACGTATGTGTCGGCCAGCGCGGGCGCGTCGGTGATCGAGACGGGCGGCGTGCCGGTAAAGTTGCTCGCCTGATTCGCGTTGAGGGCGGGGAAGCTGACGGACTGCGGGTTGAAGGCGTGAGTCGAGCCGGTCGGCGCGAGCGTGTAGTTGTAGCCGGCCGGAACATTGTTGAACGAGTAGAAGCCGGCGGCGTTCGTCTGCGCGTTGGCCGCCAGGCCGTCGCGCGTGAGCGACATCGTGACGCCGGGGATGGGGCGGCCGCAAGCGTCGAGCGTGTAGCCGCCGACCTGATAGAGAAGGCGCGCGGCCGTGAAGTTCGCCGTCCCGTTGAAGGGGAGCGTGTTGAAAGTCGCTCCCCCCGGCGAGAAGGCGTAGAAGGGGTGCGCGGGTGTAACGGTGTAGTTGCCGTTCGCCGGGAGCTGTGTGAACAGGTAGTTGCCGGCGGCGTCCGTCTGCGTGCTGGCTGTCTGCGAACCGCCGAGCGTGATGGTCACGCCGGCCACGCCGCTCGCGCCTTCGGTAATGCGCCCGCCGATCTGGAACCTGCGCAGGGCGGCGGTGAAATTGGCCGTCCGGTCGCCGCCGAGGTCGTTGAAGATGCCGCGCACGGGGCTGAAGTCGTAGAACTCGCGCGAAGGCTCGACGGTATAGTTGCCGCCGGCGGGCAGTGCGCTGAACGAGTAGTTGCCGGTGGCGTCGGTCATGACCGAGCCGGTGCGCGTGCCGTTGAGTTGGACGAGCGCGCCGGGGAAGCCGTTGCCGCCTGCATCCACGACGCGGCCGCTGATGGTGTGCGCGAGCAGGGTGGCCGTGAAGTCGGCGGTCGTATTGCCGCCGAGGTTGTTAGCCTGGCAGGTCGGCGGGCTAAAGGTGTAGTGCGTCGCGGCGACGGTCAGAGTGTAGTCGAAGCCGGAGGGGAGGCCTGCGAAGATGTAAGCTCCGGTCGCGTCCGTCTGCACCGTGGCCGCGCGCGCGCCGCCGAGCGTGACGGTCGCGCCGCCGAGCGCGTTGCCGGAATTGTCGGCGACGCGCCCGCTGATTTGATAGTTGATGCGCGTGCCCGCGAAGTCGGCCTCCATGTCGGAGAGAAGGTTGGCGAAGGGACGCGAGGCGGGCGCGAAGTTGAAGTTCGGGTGCGAGGGCGTGACGGTGTAGTTGCCTTCGGACGGCAGCCCCGTGAACGTGTAGTTGCCCTGCGCGTCCGTTTGTGTGGTCGCCGGGAGCGAGCCGCCGAGGCTGACCGAAACTCCGGCGAGCGCTGCTCCGCCCGCAGCGTCCGTAATGCGGCCGCTGACGGTGTAGGCGAGGCGCGAGCCGTTGAAGTTCGCCGTCTGATCGCCGCGTGGGTCTGCGACGTTGAAACTCTCCGGCGCGAAGGCGTAGCCCGGCCGCCCGGCCGTGACGTTGTAGCCGCGCCCGACGGCGAGGTTCTGGAATGCGTAATTGCCGTTCGCGTCCGTGTGCGTGATGCCGTTCGCGCCGCCGCCGAGCGTCATGGTCACGCCGGAGAGTGGCGCGCCCGTACCGGCGTCGGCCGCGCGGCCGCTCAGGGTGATGCGCCGGAGCGCGCCTTGGAAGGGGGCGATCCGGTCGGAGGCCATCGCGGGTAGTTCGCGGCTCGGCGGCGTGAAGGTGTAAAGCTCGTGCGCGGCTGTGATGGAGTAGGTGCCGCCGCGCGGAAGGTCGTTGAAGTTGTAATAGCCGTTCACGTCGGTGACAACTGTTGCGCTCGTTGTACCGGAGAGCGTGATGGTCGCGCCCACAATCGGGTGACCGTTCTCGTCGGATGTCCCGCCGAAGATGCGCAGCGGCGGCAACGCCTCGAAGTGGAGAAACTGATCCTCCTGGATGTTGCCGACGCTGCGGCTTGGGGGCGTGAACGTGTAGAGCGGGTAAGAGGGGGTGACGGTGTAGTCGCCGCCGCGCGGCAAGTCAACAAACTCGTAGAAGCCGTACTCGTCGGCCTGCACAGTCGCGCTCACCGTGCCGCTAAGCGTGACGGTGGCGCGCAAGCCGTTGTTGTTCGCGCCGGCAACCTGACCTCTGATGCGCAACGGCGGCAACACCGTGAACTCGAAGAACTGCATTTCCTGCAAGTTGCTGACGCTGCGGCTCGGCGGCGTGAAGGTGTAGAGCGACGGGCCGCCGATGCCGGGCGACGCGGCCTTCGTGACGGTCACGGTGTAGTCGCCGCCGCGCGGCAAGTGCATGAAGGAGAAGTAGCCCCACTGGTCTACCTGCGCTTCGGCGTTGACGGTGCCGGAGAGCGTGGCGATGCCGGGCACGCCGTTCCCGTTCGGGTCGGCGACCCGCCCGTGGATGGCGAGGGGTGGCAGCGCCGCGAATTCGATCATCTCCCGCCCCTGAATCGAGGCCACCGTCCACTGCGGGGGCGAGAAGGAGCGGTTCATCATGGGGTCGGCGGGCGTCACGGTGTAGCTCGCGCCGCGCTCAAGGTTCTCGAAGGAGAAGTAACCCCAGGGGTCGGTCATTTGCACCACCGGTTGCTGTAGCGCGGGGCTGGTGAGCGTCACTTGTATGTAGCCGATGTTGTAGCCGTGCCGGCTGTCGTAAATGCGCCCGTCGATGCGCGGCGGTGACAGGGCTGCGAAGTCGAAAGTCTGATCGCCGGTCAACTCGTTGACGACCTGACTCTGCGGCGCGAAGGTGAACTCATAGTGAGGGCCGGGCGTCACGGTATATGTTCCGCCCGCCGGTAGTGCGAAGGCGTAATAGCCGTTGTCGTCGGTGTTGAGAGACTGATTGGCGGAGCCGGAGACGGTGACGGGCAGCCAGCCGACGCCAGAGCCGAATTCATTGAGGACGCGGCCGCGGATGAGCAGCGGCGCGTCGCCGGAGAAGTTGACCGTCTCGTTTTGGGAGAGGTTCGAGAACGTGACGCCCTGCGGGTCGAAGACGAACGCGAGGCGGGACGCCGTGAGCGTAACCTCCGCGCCCTGCGGCAGGCCGTTGATTTTGTAGTAGCCGTCGGCGTCCGTGCGCACAGTCCTGCTGACCGTGCCGCTGACGCCGACCTCCACGTCGGAGAGGCCGTTGCCGTACCCGTTCGTCACGCGCCCGCTGACGCTGTAGTCTTGCACGCCGAGCGCGAGCTTCGTGATGAAACTGTCGCCGTAGCCGCGCCGGTCGATTTGGACGCCGCCGGGCTTCACGTAGAAGTCGTGAGAGTAGGTTGTGCCGATCAGGTAAACGTCGCCGTTCCCGTCGAGCGCGAGGCCGCGGAGTTGTTCCCAGTC
>DASQNL010000311.1:0-9819 GCA_035644995.1 Pyrinomonadaceae bacterium
GCGAGACGGCCTGATGAGAAGTGCTCACGGGCTTCGATTTCTGCTGTTGCTTCATGAGGACGCCCGAATCCACGGTTTCGCCGGTGCGCGAGATGACCTGAAAGTGCAACTCGTCACCCGCGATTTCGATGAGCATGAAAGACATGTCCGTATCGAAGGCCTTCGCCGTCAGCGGCGACCCCTTTTTCACGTCGCCCGGCCTGAGTTTGCCGCCCGCGCCGGAGATGAAATAGTAGATGCCCTTCTGCGGTTTGACGCGCTCGTAGAAATGTTCGTGCCCGGCGAAGACGGCATTGACGCCGTACTTCAAAAAGATCGGTTCGACCACTTCGCGCAAGCCCGAAGACGAACCGTGTTTGCCGCCCGACGAATACGGCGGATGATGCTGGAACACGATCTTCCACTCGGAGGCGTCGCGCGCCAGTTGCTCCTCCAACCACTTCACCTGCCGCTTGTCCATGTAGTTGCTGTTGAGCGAGTAGAAGGCGACGTTGCCGCGCGTGAAGCGATAAAACTCCTCGCCGTTCATGTTGAACAGTTCGTAGAAGCGTTGGTTCGATTCGTCGTGGTTGCCGAGCGTGGCGTAGAACTTCACTTTGTCGTCCAGCAGTTGCTTGTAGACGTTCTCGAACTTCAACTTGAAGTCCGCCGGCTTCTCGCCGCCGTACATGTTGTCGCCCATCATCAGGACGAACTCGTAGGGGAAAACCTGCCGGTAGCGAAGCATCACGTTCGCCAACTCTTGTTGCTGCTCCGTGCCCGTGCCCGTGTCGCCGATGCCGAGGAAACGCACCGAGCCTTCTTTCAACGGCAAGGTTAGTTTGACGGGCGCGGTCGCCGCTGCCGCAGCCGACGCCACTCGCTCGGCCGTCGCCTGGGCGGGAGCGGGAGCTTGCGCGAGCGCGTTACCGATGAGGCCGCCGCAGACGAGCGCGGCGAGCGTCAATATCGAGGTAATAGTCCGTTTCATTATCTTCATCTTCCCCTCCCGCGCGCGCGAACTTAAGGCAGCGCGTTGAGCATATAATCAACGATGAGACCGTTTTCACGGTCGACGAGAAGCATGTTGCGGCCGACGAAGCGATACCTCACCTGCTTCGGCAGTTGCGGAAGTTTGAGGAGCAGTTTGGGTGGCATCTCGACCAACTCTTTGCTCTCCGGGTACACTTCATTGACCCGCAGCGGGACGCCCTTCGTGTCGGCTTCCAACACCGACTCGCGCAACTCTTTTCGTTCCCTCCCCTTGAACTCCGTTTTGATCGTCGCGCGGATAAAGGCCGCGATGCTCGGCCTGAACAACTGGCCGGGCTTGGCTCCGGCGCGCGCCTCGCGCACGCGCTTCTCCAACTCGGTCTTGTGCTCCACGATCTGTTCGGGCGTGCTCTCCTTGGCGAGTTTCGGCATCTTCGCCTCTATCGCCTCGCGCATCTTGGTGTAGTCCTTCACGCGCTCCTGAAAGGAGACGACCACAGCCCTCTTCCCCGGCGGCAGGGTATCGATCAGGTCGGGTTGCTGTGCGGGAGTTTCCTGCGCGAGTGAGGGAAGGGGCGAAAACGTCAGGCCGAGCACGACCAGCGCGCCCAACACGAATCCGGTCGTTCTGCTCATTTTATGTTTCATTTGCTTTCCTTTAAAGGCAAACGTGGTGCCAGCCGCGCCCCTCGTCCCGCCTCGATTTCCCCGCTCTGTTTAGACTTAGGGAATACAGGCAGTTACGATGACGCGGAACGCGGGCGGGTTGACCGTCATTGCCGCGCGACGCCGAGAGAGGCATTTAGAGGTGAGACACCGTATCGCTTGTTTGTCCTATGTTGATACAAGATGCGAGGGCACGACGCGGTTAAACTTTCGACTCTCCAGCCCGCCCCGGCAGGTGTTCGCGGATGAAAGCGGCGGCTTGCCGCAGGGCGGCGCGAGCTTCGGGCACGAGACCGTCGAGCATCTGCCAGCCGTGCGGCAGATCGTCGTAAATTTCGAGGCGGCTCGCACCGCCCGCCGCCCGAATTTTGTCGTGTACGCCGCGCGCATCGTCGAGCAGTATCTCGGTCGAACCCACTTGCAGGAGCAGCGGGGGCAAAGCGCGTAGATCGTCTGCGTGCGCGGGCGAGGCGTAAGGGTCGCGCGGCGACGCGCCCGCGGGCAGATAAGCGGCGGCAAACTCCTTAATATTCTCCGTGCGAAACATCGCGCAGCGGCCGTCGTTCGCGCGCACGCTCTCGGCCTCGCCCGTGAGATCAGTCCAGGGTGAGAAGCACACGGCGCAGGCGGGCGGCGCGAGTCCCGCGTCGCGCACGCGCAGCAGGCAGCCGAGCACGAGACCGCCCCCGGCCGAATCACCGGCCACGCAGATCGCGCTCGCGGGCGTGCCCCGCGCGAGCAGCCACTCGTAGGCGGCAAAGGCATCGTCGAGCGCGGCCGGATAACGATGTTCGGGCGCGAGACGATAGTCGAGACTGAAGACGCGACGACCGGAGAGTCGTGCGAGCGCGGCCGCAATGGGGCGTTGCGTGGCGGCGGAGCAGGAGACGAAGCCGCCCCCGTGGAGATAGAAAATGACGCCCTCGCCCGCCCGCGGTTCCAGCCATTCTCCGCGCACGCCCCCTTCGTTGACGAGCCTCACCTTCAAGCCGCGCGTCCGCAGCCGTTGATACAGCCGCGGCGCGCCGAAGATGAGACGCGCCCGGCGCGCGAGCGCGCGTGCGTCCCGCCCCCAACGGCGTCGCCGGACGAACCAACGCAGGCTCGCGCCGAGACAACGTGCTTGCCAACTCGGACTCATAATTTGAAAGGAACCTGTCGCCGGAAAACGCCTACATCATAACGCCGACGCTTGAGCACGCTCTAGCTTGCGCCGCGCAACAGTTGGGAGCGGCCGGAAGCCCTCGTGCCGAACCGGCCGACCAAAGTCGGCTTCCTGATGCCGGACGCGAGGGATAAGGGATAAGGGCGGAGGGATGAAACAGGAGGTTCAAGAATTGATTCATTGATTCATTGATTCATTGATCCATTGATTCAATGAAGAAATAGAAATATTGAATCAATGGATCAATGAATCAATGAATCAATTCTTCTTCATCCCTCCGCCCTCATCCCTTCCAAAGTCACCACGGCACGCAGACGCAGTTGCGACAATTCGGCAGGAGCCGGTAGAGGACTTCGTAGGCGAGCGTGTAGGCTTCGGGCGTGCGCAGGAAGGCCGGGTCGTCGCGCGTGGACTGTGTGCCGACCAACTCGGCGAGGCGAGGCGCGACGTGCACGTACCAATACTTGTTTGCGCAGAAAGAGTTTCCGCCCTCGTCGCGCACCGCCGACAATTCAACCTGCAACTCGCCGAGCGCGGGCTCTCGCTCCAACATCAACTCCCACGTTATGACCGGCGCGAGATAGCTTACTGCCCCCGCGGAAGGTGAACGCGGCGCGGGGCGATCTGGTCGCGCGTGGGAACCGTTGGAGTTTCCCTCGGCGTTGCCGCCGCGGTCTCCTGCGGAGCGGGCGGGGCTTCCGACTTTTTTACATAGTCGGCGTCGCCGTTCGTCCCACCTCCCTTTCTCCGCTCGTGCAGCACGCGCGAACTATAGACCTCAACTTCGTGCTGGCTCAGTTCTTCCACCTGATTGACGAAGGCCGAGAAGGCCGCCGCGTGGTTTTCGTAGTGGCGGTAGTGGCCGCTCAGTTGCAGGAATCGCCAGCCCTCGGTCTGCAAACGTTCCAGATTCTGCTCGGTGTCGCGCCAACGCCGCCCGTAGTCGAACAGGTGCTCGACGACCACGCTGCCTGCGACCAGCAGCGTCAGCAGGATCGTCAGGTAACGCACCGGCGTCGCCCATGTGCCCAGGCGCGCCTCGTCGAAGCCGATGCTGACGAGCATCAGGATGACGAGGCATCCGAGCGCGGTCGCCAAACGCAGGATTTGATATTTCTTGAGCGCGCGCTGCAACTCGTAATCCAGACGCAAGACCTGTTGCAGCCAGCGCGAGCGCACGAAGCCCTTCTGCAAATTCGATAGGCTCAAATCTTTCGACTCGATGAGCGCGCCCAGGTCTTCGCTGAGCCACGCGCGATAGCCCGCGCCCCGATACCTTGCCGGTAAGGCCATAGAAAAACTCCTCTGATGTGTTAAGTAGAATTCTCCGCCGCCACCGCAGGCTTCCGGCGAGCGTCCGTTGCGCGCCCGATTCCGTTCGCAGCAAACCGCGTCTTCCAACTCAAATTGAGAGGGAGAGAATAGCCAAGAAAAGCCCGGCGGTAAAGGAGGCAGTTTAAGGAGGCAGTTTCAAGTTTCAAATCGAAAGGTTTCAAGTTTCAGGTTTCAGGTTTCAAATCCGAAGGTTTCAAGTTTCAGGTTTCAGATTCCAAGTTAAAGACCGAACAACTTTCAGACTTGAAACTTGAAACCTGAAATTTGAAACCAAGATGATGGGCAACCATCATGGCCGGTTCGGACATCCTTTCGTGCTAGCATGCTACTCTCCCGCTTGCCAAACCATGTCTCTGTTTGGTAAACGTCCGCTGAAACAATTCGTTCGGTTGTCCACAGTCTCCGGGAGGGATTATGAAGAAGAGTAACTTAGGCGCGGCGACTCTCGCCCTCGTCCTCACCTTGAGTTTGAGCGCGGCGGCGTTGGCCGATACGATCCGCCTGCGCGACGGCACGGTCGTGCGCGGCCAGATCATCGCTTATAAAGATCAGCAGTTCACCGTGCTCATCGGGTCGGGCGCGCGCGGGCGGCGCAGCCGCATGATGATCTACTCGGAAGACATCGAATCCATCGAGTTCGACGCGACCGACGCTGCCACGGCAGGCGCGGGCAACGATGCCGCCAACGATGATCGCGCGGCGGATAACAGCCCGCCCGCCACGCGCAATTCGCCTCCCGTCAACTCGCGCCCGCAGCCGGACACGACGCCCGCCGGCCGCGCCGACAATACGGCGGGCGCGGCGACCAATTCCGCCCCCGTCTTCTTTCCCATCCGCCTGCGCGTGCGCGCCGACAATGCCTCGAACGGCTGGAACGACAGCGGCCTGATGGTGCGCGCCGGTCAACGCCTGCGCATCACGGCGACGGGTCGCGTCTCCCTGGGCGGCGGCCAGATGTCCACGCCCACGGGGCTGCCCCGCCTCGCAGATCGCGACAAGCTCATGCGCAACGAACCGACCGGCGCGCTCATCGCCGTCATCGGCGACGACAACGACGACTTCATCTTCCTCGGCGCGAACCGCGAATTCACGGCGCAGCGCGACGGCCGTCTCTTCCTCGGCGTCAACGAAGGCAATCTCGGCGACAACTCCGGCACGTATGACGTGACGATTGAGGCCGAAGCCCTCACGGGCGCGGCTCGCCCCTAACCGCTCCGAATTTTCGCACGCCTTCCGGCCGGAGATGCCGCGCGCCGCGCTGACGGCGGCGGCATCTCCGGCCTGCTTCTTCGCATCCAATCCTTTCTTGCTCTGCGAGCGGTGCGCGCCGTACTATTGGCCGAGCGTCGCTGAAAATCAACCATCCACCCGCCCCGCAGCCGTTTTAAGAGGTTTGTATCGCCATGAAGAACTCTCTCAACCGTCGCCCGCAGCGTCTTCTCGCCGTCGCGCTCGCCCTGATGTTCGTTTTCGCGGGCGCGCCCGCGGGCAGTTTCGACGCGCTCGCGCAATCGCGGCGGAAGCCGGAGACGCTGCCGCAGAAGAAGAACCAGCGGCCGGGCGAGCAAAAGCCGGAGGGCGAGAAGGCGGACGAGGAGATTCCGAAAGAGATCATCAACACGCCGCAGGATGCCGAGGTGGTGAAGATCATCACCAACCTCGTCAATATCGAGACGGTCGTGATCCACAAAAAGAGCAAGCAGATCGTCGGCGGTTTGAAGCAGGCCAACTTCGCCGTCTTCGAGGACGGCGTGCAGCAGCAGATCACCAACTTCGCCACGCCGGAGGCGAAACTCAACGTCGCCGTCGTCATCGAATACAGCAAGCTCGCCCAATCGCTCGCCGCCTACGGCGCGGGCGGATATGACGACGGGCGCGCCGAACTAATCGCACCCGCCGCCCTCTTCATGCAGGACGCCGTGCAACGCGGCGACTATATTTCCGTCATCGCCTACGACATGCGCCCGACGCCGCTCACCGATTTCACCAACGACCCCAGCCGCGTCAATCAAGTTATCAACCTGCTCGTCCGCAACCGTCCGGCCTTCCGCGAAACCAATCTTTTCGACGCGTTGAAACTGACGCTCGTCGGCGGCCGCGCCGATTCCATCGTGCTCGAAGACAACCAGCCGGAGAAGTCCGACTATACCGGCCTCGTCAGCGTGGAAGGCCGCCGCCGCGCCGTCTTCCTCATCGCCACGGGCATCGACACGTTCAGCCGCACCAACTACGATCAGGCGCGCAAGATCGCGCAGAACGCGGGCATCCCCATCTACATCATCGGCACGGGCAATCTCTTTTACAAAAAATACAGCGACCAAATGGACGCGACCGACTCGCTCACCGGCTCCCCCGGACGCCTCACGCTCATTCAGGCGCAGAACACCCTCAGCACCTTCGCCAGAGAGACCGGCGGCGCGTATTTCCCCGTCACCTTCCCCGGCGAACTGCGCTCCACGCTCTCCTCCATCAACGCGCTCATGCGCAGCCAGTACAGCCTCGGCTACAACCCCGGCGACCGCCGCGACGGCAAGCAGCGCAAGATCGTCGTCAAAGTCGACATCAACGGCGACGGCGTCTACGAAGACAAAGAATACGACGTGCAGCACCGCAAGTTTTACAACGCGCCGAAGGCTTAACAGCCGGTTTCAAGTTTCAAGTTTCAGGTTTCAAGTTACAGAAATTTCAGGCTACAGAAAGAGGTCTCAGGTTTGCGTTGACAAACCTGAGACCTCTTCTTCGGTTTTAACTTGAAACTTGAAACCTGAAACTTGAAATCTGAAACCTGAAACCTGAAACTCTTTCACCCCCCGTAGAGGCGGAGGCGAAACTCGTCGTTGAAGGCGTTGATGTCGGCGCGGCGGCCGGAGAAGAGGCGCGCCTGGCGCAGGAGCATGGGGAGTCCGCCGTGGGGCAGGTCGAGGCCGTAGGCGGGGCTGCGGAAGATGGCCGCGAGTTGGGGGTTGAGTTGCTGCGGCACGCCGTAGCGGATGGCTTTTTGCGCGGGCGGCGCGAAGCCCATCGTGCGGCGCGGGTTCAAAATTTCAATCGCATGATCGAAGACGAGCAGTCGCGTCGTGTGATCGCGCAGGGCGAGGTCGCGGTGCGCGAGCGCGTTGGCGACGGCCTCTCTGACGGCCGCCCGGTGATAGTTGGCGCGCGCGGCGACGGGCGCGTCCGGCGCGTCGCCGCCGCCGTGTCGCGCACGCGGCCGCGCGTCCAGCAGATCGCAGTAGCGCGTGATGAAACGCAGGGACGATTCGTAGAGCGTGTGCAGGTTGCCTGTCAACACGACGCGCTCGATTTCGGCGTCCTGCACGGTGTCGCCGGCGTAGCGGACGGCCGTGACGGCGGCGCGCGGAAGGAGTTCGGCGATGCGTTCATCGCGCCCGAAGAGGAGCAGGCCGGCGATGGTGGGCACGGCCATGTCCATGTTGCCCGCCGCGAGCAGGAGGTCGCGTTTCAGCACGTCGGCGGTCGGGTAATCCGGCGCGTTCGCGTTCGTGTCGAAGGCGTCGCCGGAGAACTCGCGGACGAAACTCCACAGGTGCGCCTCGTCGATGTCGGCATCGCTCGCGCCCGTCACGGCGACGTTCTCATAGCGCAACGGCCGCGCCTCGTCCAAGAGCGCGGAGAGTTCTTCGCGCGTGGCTTCGCGCTTGTCCGCGCCGATGCGGATGAAGTAACGCCCGTCGCGCGTTTGATACGGGCGGCGTTTGCCTTCGATCTCCACGGCGACGACGCGGCGGCCGTTGTCGAAGGCGATGAGGTCGATGTAGGGGACGAGTTGCGGCGCGATCTGCTCGCGGCAGATACGCACCAGTTCGTCGCGCACGTCTTCGGGGTCGTCAACGCCTTCGACGCGGAGTTGATCGCTGACGCCGAAGACCATGACGCCGCCGCCCGTGTTGGCGAGCGCGCAGATGCCTTGCGCGATCTTCTCCGGGTTCGAGAGTTTAACTTTGAGTTCGAGATAGGTGTCTTCGCCGCCGCGCACGAGCCGGAGCAGTTCGATGCGGGAAGTTTGCAGGGCGGGCGTGGAGAGATACTCCAGAAAAGAGCGTTCCGTCAGGGCTTGGGTGCTGCGGTATTTTCTGCGTGCCATTTGTGTCTGGACGGGGACGCTCCACCGTTGGATTAGCCCGCCCGGATGCCGCGCGCTAAGGAAAAGAACATAGCCGCGCCGCACCTCTGGAATCAAAATTCTCGACCCGAGCGCGACCGGAAAAACTCGGCGCGCGTCGTGTCGCTCGTCTACCCGCGCGGGGCGGCGGCGCAAGGGTCAGTCGTCGTCGCGTCCGGTCACGGCTTCGAGGATGTCAAGTTCGCGCCGGGCGAGCAGACGCCCCTGTCGCCCCAGCAACAGAAGATAGACGGCCACGCCCGCGACGGCGAACGCGGCGAGTATAACATATTCGATCACGAGACTCTGCGCGGCGTATCCGCCGAGCACGGCGAGCGCGGGCGCGGCGGCGATGCCCAAGAAGACCGGAAGCAGCAGCAACCCCGACACGCCCGATGCGTTCATGCGCTTGCCGAACTGCAAACGCTTCGGGAAACGGAGCGAGAACCAGTTGCCCACCGTCGTCGTCGCGGCCGCGAAGAAGACGAAGCAGAGCAGCGTGAAGAGAAGCGCGCGCGGCGTCAGGTCGCGGTAGAGCAGCGCGTTGACGGCGACGACCGCGACGGCGAAGACGAGCGAGACGACGAATCCCGCGAGGTTCTTCCCCGCGAGGATCGTGCGCCGCGCGACGGGCGCGAGCACGTAGGCGCGCATGCCTCCCGCCTCGTAGCCGAACAAATTCGCCGACAGCGCGGACATGATGAGAAACACGTAGAGCACGCTCAAGGCCGCGCCCGCGCCTTCCATGTACGGCGCGACGCCCGCGAGGAAGCCGCCGCCCGCGCCCGCGCCGCCGCTGAAATTGCGACGCGAGCCGATCAACTTGAACGACAGCGTCATGATCACGGGCATCGCCGCCATCGTGCGCAACTGCGCGTTGCGCATGGCGTAGCGCAACTCCTTCTCAAAGACGCTCGACAACTCTTCCGACCCGAACGGCAGACGCCACCCCCACGCCTTCGCCTCCGCGCCTTTCGCTTCGACGCGTACACGGCGGCGCGCGCCGCCACCGCCGCCGTTTCCCTCCAATGCGCGGCGTGCGATCTTGTAAGTGGCAATCGTCGTGACGAAGGTATAGGCGAGCAGCACGGCGAGCGAGAGCAGGTAGTTCGTGTTTACGCCCGCGCCGCCCGCGAGCGCGGCGGCCATCGCGCCCATCGGCGTCAGGCGCAGCGCGGAGGGGAAATGACCGAGGTGCGCGAAGAGGCGGTCGCTCTGTCCGAGCACGAGGGCGGAGAGCGCGCCCAACACGCCGAGCGCGGCCAGCAGAGCCTCGCCGCGCGCCCGTCGCCTTCGCATCAACGCGTCGAGACAGGTCGAGAGCAGTTTCGCGAGCGACATCCCGAACAGCGTCGCGCAGACGGCGACGACGAGCGCGCCGCCCACCCGGCCGCGAGCCAATCCCGCGCCGAGCGAGACGGCGAAGATGGCGGGCGCGGCGAAGATCGAAGCGAGGCTCGTCAACTCGCTCAACAGATCGAGGGCGAAGAGTTTGCGCAGGCTGACGGGGTACAACAGCAGCCGACCCGGATCGAATTGATTGCCGCCGCCGAAACTC
>DASQNL010000312.1:0-3819 GCA_035644995.1 Pyrinomonadaceae bacterium
GTTTGTACTGCGCGAGCGCGTCGCCGCGTTTGCCCGCGAGGTCGAGCGTCTGCGCGGCGCGCAGGCGCGCCAGCGTCGCCTGATTCGCTTCCGCTTTGGGGACGGCGGCGGCGGCCAGAAACTCTTTCGCCGCGCGCTCGAACTGCCCGGCGACGAAGAGAGCTTCGCCGTACTGGAAATGGATGAGGTCGAGTTGGCGGGCGGCCGCGTCGCGCGTGGCGCGGTCGCGCAGGAGCGCGTCGAAGATGGCGAACGCTTCGCGCTCCGTGTTCGCCGCCGACGCCGCGCCGCCGCCCGCGCGCTCCGTCGCCGCCTGCGAGACGAGCGCGTCGGCATACTCCAACTTGAACAGGTAATTCTTCGGATACTTCGCGGCGAGTTCGCGCGCGAACGCGGCGGCGTCCGTATAACGCCGCTCGCGCTTGTAGAGCGGGATGAGCATCACGCGCGCGTCGTCTTTCGCCCATTGGCCTTTGCGCGCGACGCGTTCGAGCGTGGCGAGGCCGCGCCGCTTCGAGCCGCGCGTGCCGGTCATGCCCGCGAGAATTTTGTAAGGCAGGGCGAGACCGCCGACGATATAATCCTGCATGCCGATGGTCAATTCCGCGTCGTGATAGTTCGGGTCGAGTTTGATGGTTTCGCGGTGGCGGTCGACGGCGTCCGAACCGCTGCGCAGAGCCGAGATGAAACTGCGCTCGACCGCCCCGGCGAACGCCGCCTTCAACCCTTGCGTCGCGCCGAGGAAGTAGAGGGCTTCGGCGTCTTTGGGGTTCCGCTTCAGGCGCGCTTCGGCCAATTGTTTGGCCGTGCGCGTCCACTCTTTAAACTGCGCGACGACCTTCGGGTCAACTTTGTCTTCCGTCTTCGCGTAGAACGATTCGTTGTTGTACAACCCCGACTGCAAACGCCGCGACTCATTCAAAGTCTCCAACCATAAGCTCGCCGCGAGAAATTGCGCCCCGGCCGGGTGATCCGGGTACAGGCGCGCGAGTTCGCGGAAGCGCGCGCGCGCCGCCTCGTAGTCGAGGTTGTAGAGAGCCTCGAATCCTTCCAGGCGCGTCTTGTCGAAGCGGGCGCGGTCGGCTTCCACGTTCGTCGTCGTCGCAGGGAGAGCCGGAGTTTTATTCGCCGCCGTCGAAGCGTCCGGCTGTAACTTCGAGGTCGCGCCGGTCTGCGCGTGCGCGAGGCTATAGGAGGCCAACAAGATTATGAGCAACAGCACCGTCACATGCAGCACGAACAACGCCGCGGGCAAACGCCTTTTCATCACCGCTTCTCCAATCATTTGCTTCCCGTCTCCCGCGCCGCATGCCACGCGACGCCCACTCTCCACACCGTCAACAAGTTGATCCCGAACCCCGTCGCGTACCAGACCGCGCGCGTCGCCCGCTCGTTCCAGGCCAGCACGTGCGCGCCCACAAAGACCGACGAGGCGAAAAATATCCCCGGCATCATCAAAGTGAATCCGAGCGAATCGAGCGCGGCCGCCCACCCGCGCGACCACACGCCGTAGCCCGCGTCGGGCGGCGCGAGCGGATCCGGCGCACGCGTCGCCGCGTTGAGACACAGGATGCCCGCCACGTTCAACGCCGAGACGTAGAACATTAGACGCGCCCAAAACGCCCGGCTTTGCCTTTGCGCACGCCTTCTCAAGATGAATAACTCTCCAGATATTTCACGCCCGCGCCCGTGTTGAAAAGCACGACGCGCTCCGTAGGCGCGACCGCGCCTTCCGCCAGCAGCCGCTTGAGCGCGGGCAGGCACGCCGCGCCCTCCGGCGCGCAAAACAGCCCTTCCGCCGCGCCGATCTCGCGCGTCGCCGCGATTAACTCGGCGTCCGTCACGCTGACGGCCGTTCCGCCCGATGCCCTGAGCGCGTCGAGGATCAAAAAGTCGCCGATGGCGCGCGGCACGCGCAGGCCGGAAGCGGTCGTGGCGGCATCGGGAAACTCTTCCGCGAAACGCTCGCCCCGCTCGAACGCGCGCACGATGGGCGCGCACCCGGCGGCCTGCACCGTCACCATCCGCGGTCGTTTGCCGTCGATCCATCCCATCGCTTCCATCTCCTCGAAAGCCTTCCACATGCCGATGAGTCCCGTGCCGCCGCCCGTCGGGTAGACGATCACGTCGGGCAATGCCCAGTCGAACTGTTCGGCCAACTCGTAGCCGAGCGTCTTCTTGCCTTCCACGCGATACGGCTCTTTCAAAGTCGAAACGTCGAACCAGCCTTCCGCCTCTTTACGCCTGCCGACTTCCGCGCCGCAGTCCGTGATCAACCCGTCCAACAGCGTGACGTGCGCGCCCGTCTGCTCGCATTCGACGACGTTGGCGCGCGGCGTATCCTTCGGCATGAAGATGTGCGCCGGCAGACCTGCGCGTGCGGCGTAGGCCGAGAGCGCGCCCGCCGCGTTTCCCGCCGACGGCACGGCGAGTTCACGCGCGCCCAACTCCTTCGCCATCGAGACGGCTGCCGTCATCCCGCGCGCCTTGAAACTCTGCGTCGGATTCTGCCCCTCGTCCTTGATGTACAACTCTTTCAAGCCCAGCCGCGCGCCCAGCCGGCTTGCACGCAGGATGGGCGTCCAGCCTTCGCCGAGCGAGACGATGTTTTCTGCGTGCGCGACGGGCAGCACCTCTCTGTAACGCCATAAATTCCCCGCCCTCTCCCGTAAACTTTCCTTCTTTACCTGCGCGGCCACGCGCTCCAGATCATATCGAACCAGCAGCGGCTTGCCGCACTCGCGACAGAGATTTTGCAACTGCCGTGCCTCGTGTCTCACCCCGCACGCCGCGCATTCCAGATGTGTTACGTACATTAAATTCCAGTCCTCTCAGCATCTTCCCAGCGTTCACTAAACCGCCCGCATCATACGCCAGCCACCAAACATCCGTCAGGTGGAGCAAAGCTATTGCAGTGACGAGTGACGAGTGACGAGTGACGAGCAGGAAAGACGTAAATCGTGAATCGTCAATCGTGAATAGAGGAAAACTGTTTTATTCTATTTACGATTTACGATTCACGATTTACTGTTTTATTTTGTCACTCGTCACTTTTCACTCGTCACTACTTTTATGATTCGTTTGCTTGCGCTCGATCTCGATGGGACGCTGCTCAATTCGCTCGGCGAGTTGTCGGCGCAGAACGCGCGCGCGATTGCACAGGCGCGCGCCGTCGGCGTGCGCGTCGCGCTCGTCACGGGGCGACGGTTCCGCGACGCTCGCCCGCTCGCGCTCCAACTCGGCCTGGACGTGCCCGTCATCGCACACAACGGCGCGCTCACCAAACACGCGCGCACGCTCGAAACCGTCAACGCGAGCCTCCTGCCCTTAGAGACCGCGCGCGAAGTCCTGCGCGTCGGGCGCGCGCACCGCGCCGACCCGCTCGTCTCGGACGACCCGCACGGCGCGGGGCTGCTCGTCTACGATCACCTGCGCGACACGGACGGCCCCGTCGCGGAATACATCGCGTGGTCGCGCCGCATTCACGGCGACGAGGCCGAGCGCGCCATCCTCCACGTCCCCTCGCTCGAAGACTATCTCGACCACGCGCCCGTCCACATCACCTTCTCCGGCACGTTCGCCGACATCGAACGCCTGAGCGTCGTCTTCGACGGCGAACTCGGCGCGAGCGTGAAGTTGATGACGACGCTGTATCCTTCGATTGATTTCGGGCTGGTTGACGTGATTCACCCCGACGTGTCGAAGGGCACGGGGCTGGCGGCGGTGGCGCTGGAACACAAGCTCTCGCCCGCAGAGGTGATGGCCGTCGGCGACAATCACAACGACGTGGAGATGCTGGAATTCGCCGGAACGCGCGTC
>DASQNL010000313.1:0-2697 GCA_035644995.1 Pyrinomonadaceae bacterium
AACCCGCCACGGCGCGCGGCGCGGCGGCGACGGCGGGCGAATCGTTGTCGGCGACGACGGCGGAGACGACGGCGGACGCGCGCCCGCACGACGCGCCCGTGCTCGCCATCGTCGTGCCCTGTCTCAACGAAGAACTCGTCATCGGCGACACGGCGCGTCGCCTCTGCGAAGTTTTGCACCGGCTCTCGGCCGCCGGGAAAGTTGACGCGGCGAGTTTCGTCTATCTCGTTGACGACGGCAGCCGCGACCGCACGTGGGCGGCCATCGAAGACCTGCACGCGCGCGACGCCCGCGTCAAAGGTCTCAAACTCGCGCGCAACGTCGGCACGCAAAACGCGTTGCTGGCCGGGCTGCTCGCGGTCAAGGAGCGCGCCGGTTGCGTCGTCACGATTGACGCGGATTTGCAGCAGGACGAGGCCGTCATCGAGACGTTTCTGGAGAAGTATGCCGGGGGCGCGCACATCGTCTACGGCGTGCGGCGCGGGCGCGCCGATTCTTACTTGAAGAAGGCCACCTCCGGTTTCTTCTACAACCTGATGCGGCTGATGGGCGCGCGGATCATCAAACACCATTCGGAATACCGGCTCGTTTCGCGCAAGGCCATCGAGGCCATCGCGGAATACCGCGAGTACAATCTGTTCCTGCGCGGCATATTTGTGGACATCGGCTACAAATCCGAGATCGTGCCGTTCACGGTCAGGCGGCGCGGCGCGGGCAAGTCGAAACACGATTTCAGGAAGCTCGCGTCGCTCGCGCTCGACGGCATCACCTCGTTCAGCATCGTGCCGCTCAGGCTGGTGACGGTCGCCGGCATGCTCGTCTTCCTGTTCAGCGTGCTGATGACGCTCTTTTACCTCTATCACAAAATCAAGGGGCACACGCCGCCCGGCTGGGCGGGCACGATCATTCCCATCTACTTTCTCGGCGGCGTGCAGATCATGTTTCTGGGGATCGTCGGCGAATACATCGGCAAGATTTATCAAGAGACCAAAGCGCGCCCGCGCTACATCAAAGACACCGAACTGTTTTGAGCGCAACCCACACTCAACCGGGCGAACCCGCCCCGCCCGATGCCGCGACCGGCTACCGATGCATCATCTGCCGCCGCGAAGACGACGCCGCGCCGCTCTATCCCGGCCTGCTCCGCTGTCGCGCCTGCGGCTACGTCTTCGCCGACATGCGCCTGACGGACGAGGAACTCTTCAAACTCTACAACGAAGAGTTCTTCACCGGCGCGGAGTTCAGCGACTACGCGGCGGACGCGAAATTCTTCCGCAAAAATTTCGTCCTCCGCCTGCGCGAGCTGAAAAAGTTTCTCGACCCGGCGCGCCATCGCCGACTTCTGGAGATCGGCTGCGCTTACGGCTTCTTCCTCGACGTGGCGCGCGGCGAGTTCGCGCGCGTCGAAGGCATCGACATCACGGACGCCGGCGTTCTTTACGCGCGCGAAGAGTTGCGTCTCGACGTGGTGCAGGCCGACTTTCTCGCGCACGACTACGGCGCGCAGCGGTTCGACGTGGTCTGCATGTGGGACACCATCGAACACCTGCGCGAGCCGCACCGCTACGTCGAAAAGATCGCGGCGCACACGGAAGCGGGCGCGCTCCTCGCGCTCACCACCGGCGACATCGAAAGCCTCAACGCGCGCCTGCGCCGAGACCGTTGGCGGCTCATCCATCCGCCCACGCACCTCCACTATTTTTCCTCTCAATCAATCGCCCGGCTGCTCGACGCACACGGCTTCGACGTGGTCTACAATCGCTACTGCGGCTTCTATCGCAGCCTCGGCAACATGGCCTACAACGTCCTCGTCCTGCGCCAGCAAAAACCGCAACTCTACCGGCCGCTCGAACGCCTCGGCGTCGGCGGCCTCGGCTTCTACCTCAACCTCTACGACATCATGTACGTCATCGCGCGGCGGCGTTGACGCGGGAAGAGAGAATCAAATGACTAACCGGGAACGAGCCGCGCCACTTCCGCATCGCAAATTTTTGGAGAGGCTGCTTACCCTCAGCGAAGGACGAACCACGCTCGAAGGCAGGCTGCCGCCTTCCGCGCGCGACTTCATCGAGATCGGCGCAGGCGTCGGCGGACTCCATTTCAGGTATGTCGTCGGGCTGAAGAGAACGCGCGTCGAACTTTATATTGCCCGCCCGGATGCGACGGCCAACAAAAGCATCTTTGATAAGTTGAAATCTCATAAAGGCGAAATCGAAGCCGCGTTTGGCGGGGAGTTGGTTTGGGACAGGCTTCCGGCCGGTCGGAGCAGCCGAATTGCTTACCCCCTTGCAAACGGCGGCAGCGAAGGCGACGAAGCCCGTTGGGAGATGGTGCAGCACGCGATGATCGATGCGATGAGCCGTTTGGAGAAAGCCCTGCGGCCGTTTATTTCCGGACTGCGCACCTGAAGCCGTCATGCCTGAAGCGAACCCGCACGAACATTCCGGCGAGACCGTCGAGACGAGACCGAGCAGGCGTGTGTGGCTGCACGCGCTCGCCGTCCTGTTGTTCTACGCGCTGCTCTTTATCGCCTTCTTCGCGCCCGTCCTCTTCTCTTCATACCTGCTCGCGCCGGGCGACGGCATACTCTATTTCCTGCCCAACTTTTACGCCCCGCGCGTGCTGTGGGATGCGTCCGTGTGGGGCGGTTTTCCGGCGGCGGGCGATTCGCAGTTGATGATGTGGTATCCGCCCGCG
>DASQNL010000314.1:0-10118 GCA_035644995.1 Pyrinomonadaceae bacterium
CGACCTGCTGCTCGGCATGGTCGGCAACTTCTACGCCGACGCGCGCAAGGATCAACTGACGGTGTGCCGCGCGCTCGCAAACGTTTTTCGCCGCGTGCCGAACGCACACTTCGCATTTGCCGGGGGGCACGCCGGAGACGGCGCGGCGCGGATTTATCAGGAGTGCGTGGACTACTGCCGCGAGCAGGGCATCGCGGAGCGCGTGCATTTTCTGGGGAAGCGGGCGGATGTCGCAGGAATCCTGCGCTCGCTCGACCTCTTCGTCTTCTCGTCGCGCCGGGATTCGTTCGGCGTGGCCGTGGTGGAAGCCATGCTCGCGGGCGTGCCGGCGGTTGTCTCCGACATCGGCGCGCTGCTGGAAGTAACGAACGGGGGCGAACACGCCTCGGTCTTTCGCACGGGCGACGCCGACGATCTCGCGCGGCGTCTCGTCGAACTCGTCGCCGACCGCGCGCGGCGCGTGCGGCTCGCCGATGCGGCGCGCGCGTGGGCGGTTCGTGAATTCGGCATCGAAACGCACATCGCGAATTTACTCAAACTGTACAAGTCTCTGCCCGGCGTGCCATGATCCCGCCGGTTCAAGCTCGATCATCCATTCGCTTATTCGATGAACAGGAAACGCCACGCGTGCGCGTATTGATGGGGATGCCCGACCGGGAATCGCTGGGCGGCCCGGCGGCTTGCGAACCGCCCTTCGTCGCGGAGTTGCGCGCGCTCGGCGCGGAGGTCGCGGCCGAGACTTACGTCTACGGCGAAAAGCTCGGCAAGACCACTCTCCGGCAGCGCGTCGCGCGGGTGCTCGCGACGGCGCGACAGTTGCGCCGACGTTTGCGCCGCGAGCCGTTCGACATCGTTCACTTGAACACTTCGTTCGACCGGATGGCGCTGCTGCGCGACGCCGCGACCGTCCGGCTCTTGCAGCCCACGCGCGCCAAAATCTTTTTGAAGTTCCACGGCTCGGACGCCGCGCTGTTTGAAACGGGCAACCCCGTCATGCGCGCGCTCGTGCGCTTCGTGTTGCGGCGCGCCGACGGCATCGGGCTGCTCTCGTCCGAGGAGCGCGAGAATTTCACGCGCGCGGGCGTTGACCGGCGCAAACTCTTCGTCGTCAAAAACGTGGTGGCGGGCGCGGCGGTCGATCACGGGGCAGGAGCAAACTTGCGCGCGAAATTGGGCGCGGACGCGGAGACGCCGCTGCTGCTGTTCATCGCGCGGTTCATTCCGGCCAAAGGTTTGACGGACGTGATTCGCGCCTGCGCCATCCTGCGCGACGAGGGGCGCGCCTTCGAGTTGCTCTGCCTCGGCGACGGCACGGCGCGCGCGGCGGCCGAAGCGGAAGTGGCGCGTCTGCGTTTGCAGGAGCGCGTGCGCTTCTTCGGCTACGTGCCGGAAGCGGAGACGCCGGAGTTTTACGCGGGCAGCACGATGCTTTTGTTCCCCACCTATCATTACGAAGGTTTCCCGATGGTGATTTTCAAATCAATCGCCGCCGGGCTGCCCGTCATCACGACGCGCATTCGCGCCGCCGCCGATTACCTGAGCGAGCCGGACAACTGCCTCTGGGTCGAGCCGAAGAATGCGCCGATGCTCGCGGAAAAGATCGCACGGCTGCTCGACCGGCCGGAGGCGGGCGCGGCCATGCGTCGCCACAATCTCGAACTCGCGCGGCGGTTCACAGCCCCGTCCGTAGCGCCTGAGTATCTGGCAATATATAATCAACTCATCGCGGACAAGTTGAGTTGAAGCAATGTTGCGCGGGCTGCGACCACGGCAGGCGTTACTTTAAGAGCGCGGAGGCGCGCGCAGAAGACATCAGACATCGAGCGGCGTTCCGGGTCGCTTGAGAGGGCAGGGAAGCGGGCGCGAGACACGACGGCGCATGAAACAGATTTTGCAAAACTATAAGACGGGCGAAGTGTCCGTGGCGGACGTGCCGCCGCCCATCGCGCAACGTGGGCGCGTGCTGGTGCGCACCGCCGCCTCGCTCATCAGCGCGGGCACGGAGCGCATGGCCGTCGAACTCGGCCGCAAGAGTCTTATCGGCAAGGCGCGGGAACGCCCAGACCTCGTCCGTCAGGTGATCCGGAAGGCGCAGCGCGAAGGCTTGATGAACACCCTCACGGCCGTGCAGGCGAAGCTGAACGCCGCCAACGCGCTCGGCTACAGCGCGGCGGGCATCGTCGTCGGCGTGGGCGACGACGTGACGGCATTCAGCGCGGGCGACCGCGTGGCCTGCGCGGGCGCGGGCTTCGCTTCGCATGCCGAAGTTTTATCGGTTCCCAAAAACTTGTGCGTGCGCTTGCCCGCCGCCGTGGACTTCGAGGCGGCCGCCTTCGGCACGCTCGGCGCAATCGCGCTGCAAGGCGTGCGGCTCGCCGAACCCACGCTCGGCGAATCCGTCGTCGTCATCGGACTCGGCTTGCTCGGCCAACTCACCGTCCAACTTCTGAAAGCGAACGGGTGCCGCGTCTTCGGCCTCGATCTCGACGCCGCGAAAGTTGCTCTCGCGCGCACGCTCGGCGCGGACGACGCGGCCGTCTCCGGCGGCGAGACCTTGAACGCCGTCATGGAGTGGACGCGCGGGCGCGGCGCGGATGCCGTGTTGATTACGGCCGCCACCTCCTCCGACCAGCCCGTCGAATTGGCGGGCGAGATGTCGCGCCTCAAGGGGCGCGTCGTGGCCGTCGGCCTCGTCGGGATGAACGTGCCGCGCAAAATTTATTACGAGCGCGAACTGACGCTCAAAGTTTCGATGTCGTATGGGCCGGGTCGCTACGACCCCGAATACGAGGAGCGCGGCCACGATTACCCCTTCGCCTACGTGCGCTGGACGGAAGGGCGCAACCTCGAAGCCTTCCTCGATCTCGTGGCGGCGGGCAGCGTGCGCCTCGCGCCGCTCATCACGCACCGGTTTTCCATCGCAGACGGCGAGCGCGCCTACAATCTGATCGCGGGCGAGACGAAGGAGCCTTATCTCGGCATCGTGCTCAACTACGACATGGAGCGCGAAATCGGGCGCAGCATCGAACGCCGCGCGCCCGGCGCGTCCGCCGGACGCGCTCCCTCAGGAGCGGACGTGCGCCTCGGCCTGATCGGCGCGGGCAGCTACGCGCAAAAGTTTCTGCTCCCGAACTTCAAAGCGAACGGCGCGGCCGGCCAGTCAATCGCCACGGCTTCCGGCATCTCGGCGCACGGCATCGGCGAGAAATACGACTTCGCGCGCGTCTTGGCGAGCGCGGAAGAGGTCATCGCGGACGCGGGCGCAAACTTGATCGTCATCGCCACGCGCCACGATTCGCACGCGCCCCTGGCGCGCCGCGCGCTCGAAGCCGGGCGTCACGTCTTCGTCGAAAAACCGCTCGCGCTCAACGACGAGGAGTTGGACGGCGTGTTGGCGGCGGCGCGCGCGTCCGAAGGTCAACTGATGGTCGGCTACAACCGTCGCTTCTCGCCGCACGCACGCGCCTGCGCCGAAGCCTTCGCCGCGCGCCGCGAACCGCTCTCCATCCTGTACCGCGTCAACGCCGGTCGCATCCCGCGCACGCACTGGATTCAAGACCCGCGCGAGGGCGGCGGGCGCATCATCGGCGAGGTCTGCCACTTCATCGACCTGATGCACTTCCTGACCGGCGCGGTCGCCACGCGCGTCTACGCCGAGCGGGTCGCCGGCCGCAACGAAGAGACGGTTGACGAAGATTCAATCGTCGTCACGCTGCGTTTCAGCGACGGCTCGAACGGCCAGCTCGCCTATCTCGCGGAAGGCGACCGCGCGCTCGCGAAAGAACGCATCGAGATTTTCGGCGGAGGCAAAACTTTCGTCATCGAAGACTTCCGCTCCGCCACGCTCTACGAGCGCGGGCGCGAGCGACCCCACACGAAACTGCGCGCGCAGGACAAAGGCCAGGCCGCGGAGGTGCGCGCCGTCTGCGAGATGGTCAGGGCGAACGCCCCCGCGCCCATCGCCCTCCACGACCTCGCGGCCACCACGCGCGCCACCTTCCGCATCCGCGACTCCCTGCGCACAGGACAACCGATGGAAGTGACAGGTGACGGGTGACAGGAGCAAGACAGTGACAAGTGACAGGTGACAGGTGACAGGTTAAAACAAAGAGACTTGTCTTTATCTTGTCACCTGTCACCTGTCACCTGTCACCCGTCACTCTTAAAATTATGTGCGGCATCGCCGGAATCATCGGTCGGAATCCTGAGCGGCGCATGGGCGCGATGCTCGCGTCTATCGAGCATCGCGGGCGCGACGACGAAGGTGTGTGGACGGCCGCGCCGGTTGACGCGGAAGGACGACAGGCGTGCCTCGGCCATCGTCGGCTCTCGATCATCGACACGAGCGAGGCCGGGCATCAACCGATGCACTATGCCGACGGCCGCTACTCCGTCACCTTCAACGGCGAGATTTACAACTACCGGGAACTGCGCGCCCAACTCGAAACTCTAGGGCATCGCTTTCGCACCGACTGCGATACGGAAGTGCTGCTCGCGGCCTACGCCGAATGGGGCGTGCTTGCGCTCGCGCGTCTGAACGGCATGTTCGCCTTCGCCCTGTGGGACGCGCACGCGGAGGAGTTGATACTCGCGCGCGACCGCCTCGGCATCAAGCCGCTCTATTACGCGTTCGGCTCCGGGGAGGAGA
This sequence comes from Pyrinomonadaceae bacterium, assembly GCA_035644995.1. Taxonomy (GTDB): domain Bacteria; phylum Acidobacteriota; class Blastocatellia; order Pyrinomonadales; family Pyrinomonadaceae; genus JAIVJZ01. The sequence goes on from DASQNL010000314.1 coordinate 4,649, forward strand.
ACGGCGCGCACGCGGCGGGCGCGGGGTCTGCGGGGCGGTCGTTCATCTTCGCCTCCGAGATCAAAGCGATCCTCTCGACCGGGCTGGTCGAACGCGCGCTCGACGCGGAAGCCCTCAATCAATACCTCACCTTCCTCTGGACGCCCGACCCGCACACGGTCTTTCGCGGCATCCACAAACTGCCGCCCGCGCACGTTTTGACGTGGCGCGCCGGCGAGGTGAGCGTGCGCGAGTGGTGGGACGTGTCCTTCGCCGAGATCGAAGAGGGGCGCGGCGAAGAGTTTTGGCGCGAGCGCGTGCTGGAAACTCTGGAGCGCGTCGTGCGGCTGGAGATGGTGGCGGACGTGCCGCTCGGCGCGTTCCTCTCCGGCGGCGTGGATTCATCGTCAATCGTCGCGCTGATGAATCGCCATCGCGAAGGGCGGCGCGTCTCCACCTACACCGTCGGCATCGAGCAGGCAGACCTGCGCTACGACATCATCCCCGACGACGCGCGCTGGGCGCGCGAGGTGGGCAAACTGCTCGACACCGATTATCACGAGTTGATGCTTCAACCCGACGTGTGCGACCTGTTGCCGAAACTCGTCCGGCACATGGACGAACCCGTCGCCGACCCGGCCGTCATCACGAGTTATCTCGTCTCGCGGGCGGCGCGCGAAACTTTGACGGTGCTGCTCTCCGGCGTCGGCGGCGACGAAGTTTTCGCCGGCTACCCGCGCCAACTTGCCATGCGGCTCGCGGGCGCGTTCGACCCCGTGCCCGGCATCCTGCGCCGTCCGCTCATGTCCGCCCTGTCGAACGCCTTGCCCGGCGGCCTGCCCGGACGCTTCACCGCGCCCCTGCGCAACGCCAAGAAGTTCGCCCGCTCCGCCGCGCTCGATTTCGAGGAACGCTACCTCGGCTTCGGCACATACTTTACCGACGCGGCCAAACGCCGCCTCTACACAGACGACCTGAACGAGGCCACGCGCGACTTCGACGCCTACCGCCAACACCGACGCCACTTCGCCCGCGTCGCCGACGCCGCCCCGCTCAACCGCCTGCTCTATCTCGACCTGAAAACTTTTCTCCCCTGCCTCAACCTCGCCTACACCGACAAGACCTCGATGGCCGCGACGCTCGAAGTGCGCGTTCCGTTCCTCAACGTCGAACTCGTCGAACTCGCCGCGCGCATGCCCGTCAATCTGAAACTGCGCGGCCTGAAACGCAAGTACATTCTCAAACGCGCCGCCGAAAGTCTCCTCCCGCGTGATGTCGTCTGGCGCAAAAAAGCGGGCTTCGGCGCGCCCATCCGCTCCTGGCTGCGCGGCGCGCTGAAGCCCATGGTCGAAGACCTGCTCTCGGAGGAAACCGTCCGCCGTCGCGGCCTCTTCCGCCCCGCCGAAGTTCGCCGCATCATCGACGCCAACCTTTCCGGGCGCGAAGACTACAACCTCCAGGTCTTCCAACTCCTCACCCTCGAACTCTGGCAACGCGAGTTTATGGACTGACCGCAAGCGGTCGAACTTTTAAAGCCTGCATCAGCCCAGAGCGCCGCACGCGGGCGCGGCAAGTTGACCGCTCAACTTGCCATTGCCCACGTAAGGTATCAGTGAATTTATCTTCGTCGCGCGCGCGAGCGAAACAGGGAAGTGTGCCTTCGCGCCCAACCATCAGCCGCCGCCCGCGAGCAGCATCCGACACTGACCGCAAGGAAGATACTTGATAACCACGCTATCGACCGCTCGACGGCGAGCGGTTGCCCCGGCGGTTGCCCCGGCGGGCGGGCGGCTTGTCCGGCTACTTCTGCCCTCCCGCTAGTGCGTAGATTCGACACGAGCTTTCGGGAACAGCAAAGAGAGCGCGACCGACATGGCGATGATGGCCGAGATGATGCCCAGCGACAACGTGATAGGAAACTTGCCGCCGAAAAGATCGTTGAGCCACACCATTTTCAACCCGACGAAAATCAGCACCAGCGCCAGCCCATACTTCAGCATGTGAAACTTATCAATCGCTCCCGCGAGCATGAAGTACATGGCGCGCAGGCCGAGTATGGCAAAGATGTTCGACGTGAACACGATCAACGGTTCGCTCGTCAGGGCGAAGATTGCCGGAACGGAATCGACGGCGAAAATTACATCCGTCGCTTCCAGAAAAAGCAACGCGACGAATAACGGCGTGGCATAAAGCACCCCGTTCGACCTGACGAAGAAACGCTGACCGTGCAGCTCAGGGGTGATGGGGACGAAGCGGCGGAACAGACGGATCAGCAGGTTCTTGTCCGGCTCGACACCCTTGTCCGGCGCGAACATCATTTTAATGCCGGTGATGATGAGGAACGCGCCGAAGACGACCACGACCCAGTGGTACTGCATCAGCGTCGAGCCGAGGGCGATGAAGACGGCGCGGAAGATGAGCGCGCCGACGATGCCGTAAAACAGAACGCGATGCTGGTACTTCGCGGGAACGGCGAAATAACCGAAGACCAGCACGAAGACGAAGATGTTATCGACGGAGAGCGACTTTTCGACGATGTATCCGGCGAGGAATTCAAGCGAGACGCGCCACGCCGCGCCCGTCGGGTCGAAGCCGGGAATCGCCGTTAAGCGCGGGTCTTGCGGAAACTTCCACAGCGCATACTGGTAAAGCAGGACATTGAAGCTGAGGGCGAGGGCTACCCACACGACGCTCCAAGTGGCCGCCTCGCGGAAAGATACTTCATGCGCTTGTCTGTGGAAGACGCCGAGGTCGAGAGCCAGAAGTAACAGGACGAAACCGGTAAAGCCTAAGTAGAACCACCAATAATCAGCAAACGGGAAAAGTTCAACCATCACTCAATCCTTTCACGCCGAACGTTTTGAACGAGCGCGCAAAAAGAAAAACCTTTTGCGTGCTCCACGAGCCGCAAAAGGTCTTGGTCATTGAGCTTTGGTTGGCTCCTCCCGGTGAACCGGATGCCCCACGTCGGGCAACGTAATGACGGCTTCACCAGACCCTAACAGAGCGGGCGACCTACTCCCCTTTCGAGTGCGTCATTTTACGGAAGGAGTGAAAATCCGTCAACGACACGCCATGTTAAATTATTGTTAAGCCACGGAAAGCAGCCCCGCCGCGCAGACAAGGCATCGGGCACGGCGTCTCGCAGATAATAACCACGTTCTTCGCGGTCGGGTGCGTGCCTTCGTCGGGCGACGCTATGGATGCAAAGAGACGACATTGACCTCGCCGCTTTGTTTCATTACGAAATCCACTACATTCCGACCTGCGGCCTCACCATGCGATAGAGCGGGAAAGCCGGCGCCTGCGACCCGACACCGTAATAGAATGCCGCCGGATAATCCACCTTCGATCCGAAATTCAAATGCGGAAGACTATCCGATAAATCCGTCGCTTGTCGGGCGCGAATGGGGCGTGTTAATTTCACTGTTTCGGGTGGGGCGGGTGTTTCTTTCCGTGCGTCTTCAGAAGGCGCATGAGTGATGATGCATGCGCCTTTGGCCGGACTCGCCCTGAGTGATAAATGAGTGATAACGGGAACAGTTTGAAGGACGAGGTGCGCGCCTTTTGGCAGGCGAACCCGTGTGGGACGAAGTTTACGGACGCCGAGACGGGGTCGCGTGAATTCTACGAGCGCGTGGCGGAGCATCGTTACGGGACGGAGTGGCACATTCCTGCGGCGGCGGGCTTCGGGCGGGCGCGCGGTTTGAAGGTGCTTGAGATCGGGTGCGGGCTGGGCACGGACGGCGCGCAGTTTGCCCGCGCGGGCGCGGATTATACGGGCGTGGATTTGACGGAGGCGGCGGTCGGTCTGGCGCGCAAGTGTTTCGAGGTCTACGGTCTCAAAGGAGAGTTTCGCACGGCGGACGCGGAGAATCTGGAGTTTGCCGACGCGTCTTTCGATCTCGTCTATTCGCACGGCGTGCTGCACCACACGCCGGACACGGCGCGGGCTGTCCGCGAGGTGCATCGCGTGCTCCGGCCGCGCGGGCGCGCGGTCGTGATGCTTTATCATCGCAACTCTTATAACTATCGCGTGAACATAGGCGTGCTCAGGCGCGCGGGCGCGCACCTGTTGAAACGTGAAGCGGGCTTGAAGTTGGCGCATCGTTTGACGGGCGAGCCGGTCGCATCGTTGCGCGAGCACGCGGCGCGCGTCAGAGAGGACGCGGAGAGTTATCTCGCGCCGGGAGAGTTTTTGAACCGTAATACGGACGGCGCGGGAAACCCTCTGGCGCGCGTCTATTCGCGGCGCGAGGCGCGCGAGTTGTTCCGCGACTTCGCGGAGGTCGAAACGGCGACCCACTTTTTGAATAAACGCTGGCTGCCCGTCGTCGGCAATTTACTGTCGCGCGGATTCGAGGCGCGGCTCGCCGCGCGCTGGGGCTGGCACTTGTGGATTTACGCGCGTAAGGGAGAGGCGCACACGGCTTGATGAATAAGCGGAACATCTTGGTGACGGGCGGCGCGGGCTTCATCGGCTCGCACCTCGTCGAACGCCTGCTCGCGGAAGACGCCTGGCGCGTCACGGTCGTGGACGACTTCAACGACTTCTACGCGCCCGCGCTCAAGCGCGCCAACGTCGCGCCGCACGTCGGGCGCGACGATTATCAACTCGTCGAGGCGGACATCCGCGACCGCGCCGCGCTGGAGCGCGTTTTCGCCGCCGCGCGTTTTGATTGCGTCGTCCACCTGGCGGCGCGCGCGGGCGTGCGCCCGTCGCTGACCGAGCCGTTCCTCTACGCCGAGACGAACATCACCGGGACGCTCAACCTGCTCGAAGCGGCGCGACAAACCGGCGTGCCGCAGTTCGTCTTCGGCTCGTCGTCGTCCGTCTACGGCATCAACGCGAAAGTGCCTTTTTCGGAAGACGACCCCATCCGGCAGACGATCAGCCCCTACGCCGCGACGAAGGCGGCCGGCGAGATGCTCTGCCACACCTACGCGCACCTGCACGATCTGCGCTGCGTCGCCCTGCGCTTCTTCACCGTCTACGGCGCGCGGCAGCGTCCCGATCTGGCGATCCACAAGTTTGCGAAGTTGATCTCGGCCGGCCAGCCCATCCCCGTCTTCGGCGACGGCACGACGCGGCGCGACTACACCTACATCGAAGACATCATCGCGGGCGTGCGCTCGGCAATCGACTACACGGCGACCGACTACGAAGCGATCAACCTCGGCGAATCGCGCACGGTCGAGTTGCGCGAACTGATCGCCCTGCTCGAACAGGAACTCGGCCGCGAGGCGCGTATCGAACGCCAGCCCATGCAACCCGGCGACGTGCCGCAGACCTTCGCCGACATCTCCAAAGCGCGCCGCCTGCTCGGCTACGACCCGCAGACGCAGATCGAAGCGGGCATCCGCCGCTTCGTCGCGTGGTTCAATAACGCAGAGGCTAGAGGTCAGAGGTCAGAGGTCAGTTAAAAACTGTCTTCTACTAACCTCTGACCTCTGACCTCTGACCTCTGCTTTTATGAAAGAACGTCTGTTG
>DASQNL010000315.1:0-11408 GCA_035644995.1 Pyrinomonadaceae bacterium
GCGTGAGACTTCCACGTCCGACAAGGGCTTTGTTATAGTGACTCCAGTTACGGAGACGGTACGTGCTTTTCGTATTCTTGCGTTTCACACCTCAAGATTACCAGCACTGTCGTCTCCGTAGCCTTTTATGCAACAACGTCGTAGCGCGCGGTAAGATTAGCAGTCCCAAGTTAGTAATTTACTATGCCTATAGAGAATATCGAGGCGCAAGTTGCAATCACTTGTTAGGGGTGTGTGGGTGTATCAATGTCTCGAATGTATTACTCTATCGCAACTCTGATGAAATCTAGATTGACTCCGCCGTTGTCGCTCGGATCTTTTCGATAACTTACCTCGTTGACGCCTGGCCTGAGTGGTAGGTACTCCGTCTTGGTGAGCCAGAGGTTCCACCGAGAGTCGCTTGGAAGGACTGTCTGCTTCAGGCGTTTTTCGTTCACGTAGATCGTGAGCGTCTTCGTGGAGCCATTCCCGTTCCCATAGCAAAGGTCAACCGGATAGTCACCACTGGAGGGAACTTCAACCGGAAACGTTGTCCCAGTTCCAGAGTGTCCATGACCGTACCCCGATACATAGCCTGCGCCAGAATAACCTTTGTGTTGTGAGTCCACGGAGGCATCGCCAAAAAGTTTGGCAGTTTCAGCCTCATAGTACCGCGATTTACCCGCAGCCAACTTTCCACAAGGACGCGGTGGCTCTAACCAACTCATGAATAAAACTGGAAGTTGCTGGAGCTTGCCTGAAATCAGAGGGCCAATGATAACCGCGAGAAGCGCTAACGACCCTGCTGCGAGCGCAGCTTGGACAGTTGCCTTCTGATACCATTTCTGAGCCACCTTTCAGATCCCTTCATGTCCCATTAACATGACAATAAGCCTGCGCTGTGCGAACAGCACACAAGATTTAGTGAAAAATTCCAGTGCCGGGTGTCTTGCACATACTTACGAAGGGAGTAGAACTATCTACTCTGAGCGAGATCCTTAAAGTATCAGCGTGAAGTACCAGTGATCTTCTTTCGGCCAACGAACTGCTGCCCGAGCCCTAGGACATTCATCCTGTAATTTAGCATTGGTACACTGACACCATATCTCACAGCCGCCGCCTCCGGTGTCAAACGCTGCCGCCGAATCAGCAGCAACGCGTCTCGCGGCAGGAGAAGACACGCCGACAACCACTTCGCTTCCTCCTCCTGTTGCTTATTGTAGGAACTCAGAATCAGGAGTCCATCCTCCGTCAGATCCACCCTAGCCGGCTCGTGACCGATGATGATGTGAGCGAGTTCGTGCATGATGTCACTCGAGCGGCGGCCATCATGATGAGTTGGATTGACGATAATGAGATTCGTTGAGTCGGTGCAGATAGTGATCGCGGACCAACTGCCCGGGTCTTCCTGCGTCAGAACCTTGAGGCATTCATGGTCAAGTCCGGGCACCTGCTCAGGCGTCCATATCCTAACGCTCAAGTGTCTCGCCAGAAGGTGTGGGTCTAACGGATCAGTTGGCCCTGAGTTCAGTTCACGGCGCTGCTGGACGGCGACACGTTCGCACCAACTCTTAAACCCCCGGGCAAACACGTCAGAAATCTTCTCCCTCCGGCACTTCACCCGCGAAGAAGAGAGCCCTTTGGGCTGCGAGGATCATCTGCGCTAGAGCGTGCGCGGCTGCGGGGGCGAGCACTTGATCCTTCCTGCAATGCACCCCCACTCTGGAGATGGGGCCAGCGACGGAGGGCCTGCCCAAGACCTCGCCCGGATCAATGCTAAGCCATTTGCAGACCTTTCCGAAGGTGTCGAGATCTGGTAGATGGCCGCGCTCAAGGCGCGAGAGTGTGCCGTGGCTGATACCTATTTCCTGTGCAGTTTCCCTGATGCCGCGTGCCCCGCGTTTTTCGACCAACTTTATCCCCAAGGTTTGCAGTGTGATTTTCGGCATAAAGGTTTTTGAAGATTGTGTCTAAGAGGTTAGACAAAGTATTGACGCATAAGACACCGTCAGGTATTATGCAGATGTCTTACAGATTAGACACTATCGCCCGACGGGCATAAGTGTCAAGAGATTTAAGCGCAGACACCTGATTAAGGTGAGGAGGAAGTTCATGGCCAATTCTGAAGATCGTCAACGTGGCGGGGGCCCTCCAAGTGGGCGACCCGATCCCCCGAATCGTCCTGTTGATCCGCCGGGGCCGCCCCCGGTTCGTCCGCCGCGGCCTGACCGCGACGACCGGCCGCCGCAGCCTGACCGCCGACACGCGTGAGGGCTTATGGCGGAGTATCGACCCTGGTACGAGCGCTTTCCTGAGCGATTTGCCGAAGAGAAGGCGGAGATGGCGGAGCGGGGGTTCGTCCTCGACGAGGAGGCCTTCACCCGCCATGCCGTCATCTTCCGCGGCCACTCGAGGATAGATCCGTCTCGCGAACTCACGGTCGAATGCTCAGATGCCTTCCCATCGATTGCCCCGCGCGTTTTGAGCGAGGTGCGCGGTAACTTGCTGACCGCCCATCAGCGGCCGGACACGGGCGAGATCTGCACGTTCGGCCAGCGGCAAGCTCGGTGGTCCGCACGGCTTTCCGTGGCCGCAGCGGTCGACGAAGCAGAGGAGATGATCCGCGACTTTCGCGCCGGCGCGGCACCGCCGGTGGAAGATCAGCCGCCGGAACCAGCCAGTGATAATTTGCATTACTCCGCGGGCCTGTCCTTTTTAGTCCCGCCCTCACTGAATAACTTTCCTGACGAAGTGCCGAGTGGTCCCGTCACGGGCATCTTCCGCCTAATCTTCCAGCCACGGGAGGGAGTCCCTCCCGGTGTAGTGGCCGGTCGCGGCGTTATAACCAAATTAGACACACAAGGCGGCACGTTCGAGGCCGCGAAACACTTCCGGAAGTTGCTGCGTGGAGCCCAAGAGAAGAGGGGGACGCACGTGATCCTGCCGCAGCCACCTCCGTACATTGAGTCGCCCGAGCAACTTCGCTCTTGGCTTCGAGAACTCGGCGTGCCGCGCTCTGACTGGATGGCCTTCGTCTTCCCTGAAGGCAGCGACGCGCCGAGCCACCGCTATTGGTCTTGGCTCGTCGTGCATACCCGCTCGGACTATACCTTTTCCTTGGGGAGAGCCTTCTCCCTGCGATCGCCAGATCAAAACGTGCGTGTCCCCGGGACTGAGGGTCTCTCAGCTAAGAAGGTCGTGATGATCGGCTGTGGGAATCTTGGGTCGAAGATCGCTGCCGCCTTAGCGGCCACGGGGGTTTCGCGATTCTTCCTGCTCGACCGCGACTTCTACGAGCCCGACAACGCTGTTCGCCACGAGGGTAGCGTCATGCAATTCGGCCTGTTCAAGGTCGAGGTGGTCGGCGGCCGCATCTTCGAACTTAATCCCGGTACGTTTGAACGTGTTGATCTCAGCCTTTTTCAGATCGGCGGGCCGGTTAATCAGGAAGAGCAGAAAAAATTGTTCGACCACATCGCCTCGGCAGACTTGGTCGTTGACGCCACGGGCGTGCACGGCGTTAGCCGTTTCATAAATAGCTTGTGCCAGGAACTAGGGGTGCCTTCCATCTACGCGTCGGTGACGAATGGCGCGTGGGGCGGTGAGGTCGTGCGCGTCATACCGGGCAAGACCGCCTGCTGGATGTGCTGGTACAAGCAGTACGAGGGCGAGCACCCCTCCTCCGCCCCGGCGCCGGCTGTGGGTGTATTCGCGCCCGGGTGTAACCAGCCCACATTCACTGGCACCACTTACGAGACCGGTATGGTTGCGAACCTCGCGGCGTGGATGGCTATTGAGACGCTCCTCCTTGATAATCCTGAGCGCAAAGACTTTAGAGGGGATTACTTGCGTTGGACAGGACGGGACAAGGACGGCTTGCCAGCCCCGGCGACAGAGGTTTTGCCGACGCGAGTGGCGGAGGACTGTCTGCTGTGCCAGATACACTAATCTACCGTCACGTCTTCATAGTTGAAACGGTGCTAGGCGTCTTCAGGAGCGAATCACGCCGTGTAGGGTGGCGTGAAACGGGTGGGCCTCTAGTCGGTTATCTCTCGGCCGACGGGGCGGTGGTCGTTACAGGAGCCTCCGGTCCAGGGCCGCGCGCTCGCCTCGGGCGAACGAACGTGCATATCGACGGCCAACACGCTACCGCATTCTGCGACCGGATTTACCACGAGTCGAACGGGTCTTTAGACTACATCGGCGACTGGCATCGGCACATCCTCTGGTCGATAAAGCCGAGTAAGCCGGACGAGGAAGCAATGTGGAGGGTGGCGGTTTCCGGTTCATGCTCGCTAGATGCTCCGATCTCAGTCATTTACCGGCGGCACCCCGAGTCGTTTTGTGTGTACGTGCTCGACGCGGAAAGCCGCCTCAATGCTGTGGCCCATAGCTTGATTAACTCAATCCCCAAGTATTGATTCGTCTTGGACAACAAACACGCACTAAGCTCTACATCTCTGCGAGACGAAATCCGCGTAACACCGGTCAACTCCACGGCTTCGCAATCTCAATCTGGAAATTCCTCTCTTAGACATTTCTTCGAGCACTCGCTGCTGTTCGGTATGAGTTCAGTATAGAACTTTATTACCTTGGAAATGAGGGCGGCAGGAGCGACAGCGGATCGCAGAGTAAAACTTTATTGTGTTCTGCGCTAGAAATGGGTTTCCTGATTACAATAACTTACAGGTGTTTCAGTATAAGACTTTAATACCGCGACACAACTCCCCCATTGCAGCCCGCGCCGCCTGAGCGACGCCGACGAGCAGCGTGTGTTAAAATCCGACACATGCTGCTCGAATCACTTGAGGCTCACTGTTTCAGAAATTTGAGCGGTAAAGTCTCTTGGGGCGCGGGACTCAACATCATCTACGGCGATAACGGCCAGGGCAAAACAAACTGGCTGGAAGCCATTTATCTGCTCGCCACGTCCAAATCCTTCCGCACTCAGAAGCCTCAGGAGGCCGTCCGCTTCGACGAAGAACTGGCCGTCGTGCGCGGACGCGTCGCGCGGAGCAGTGAAGTTCACCGCGATTTACAGGTCGCGATCCAAAACAATACCAAAACGCTCAGCATCAACGGCAAGCGCGAACCCGTCGCGCGTTATCTGGGGCAACTCCACGTCGTCGCCTTCACGGCGGACGAGTTGGAAGTCGTGCGCGGCGCGCCCGAAGCCCGGCGTAAGTTCCTGGATCGCGGCGTCGTCTCGATGCAGCACGCCTACGTGCAGACGCTCTCCGATTACCAACGCGTCGTTAAGCAGAAAAATCGCCTCCTGCAAGACGCCGCCGAAGCCGAATTGAGTATGGCCGAAACCGCCGCACGCCTCGCCCCGTGGAACGAACAACTCGTCGCTCTGAGCGCGGGGATTCATCGCGCCCGCACCGATTACGTCGAACGCGTCAACGCCGTCCTCGAACGCCGTCTTTTCGGGCGTGAGGAAGTGACCGTGCGCTACGTTTCCTCGCTCGAAGGGAAGGGCGATTTAAGCGATTATGAAACTCTGTTGGCGGAGCGTTTGCAGTTTCGCATGCAGGCCGAAATGGCCGCCGGTTACTCGCTCATCGGGCCGCATCGAGACGAGTTGGAGGTACTCTTCGACGGGCGCGACATACGTTCTTTCGGCAGTTCCGGGCAACAGCGTAGCGCATTGATAATACTTGACTTAGCTGCAATTTCGGTGTATCATTCGTGGCACCGTGAGTATCCGGTTTTTCTGCTCGACGACGTGGATGCGGAGCTTGATCGGAAACGTATTCATCAACTGTTGGAATACCTCGAAGGACGCACGCAAACCTTCGTCACGACCTCTAAAGAAACCCTCGTCGAGCAATACGCCCCGCAGGCCGAAATTTTCGAGGTGAGAGACGGTGTAGCCGAATTGAACGCCGCTCCCGACGGCCAGATTTCGACATCCTCGAAGGGTGCTTTAGGCATCTAAATCAAGCACGATTTAGTCGCCTGCGCAAGCCTTCTTAATCGAACAAAAGTCGTTAATGGCTATGAGAAAGAGAGAATTAGTTTGTCAACAGCAATCAACCCGAATAAGAAAAGCATGAGTTACGATTCAACTTCGATCACGGTTCTTGAAGGGCGCGAGGCGGTGCGCAAACGTCCGGCCATGTACATCGGCTCGACCGGCGACATCGGCCTGCATCATCTCGTCTACGAGGTGGTGGACAATTCGATTGACGAAGCCCTGGCCGGTTACTGCGATACCGTGGATGTCACGATTCATCTCGATAATTCGATCACGGTCGTTGATAACGGGCGCGGCATCCCCGTGGATTATCACAAGGGTGAGCGTAAATCCGCCGCCGAAGTAGTGATGACGAAACTCCACGCGGGCGGAAAATTCGACTCCAACGCCTACAAGGTGTCCGGGGGCTTGCACGGGGTGGGCGTCTCTTGCGTAAATTTCCTCTCTGAGTGGCTTCGTCTGGAAATCTGGAGGGATGGGTCGACTTACGAGCAGGAATACAAGCAGGGCATCTCTGTGGCGAAATTGGAAGCTACGGGGAAGACGCGCAAGCGCGGCACGAAGATCACCTTCAAACCCGACGCGTCGATCTTCGATGTTACGGAGTTTAGCTTCGACCGGCTCTCCGAGCGTCTGCGCGAAAAAGCCTTTTTGAACAAAGGCATCCGCATCAGCATTCGCGACGAGCGCGAAGAAACCGAACGCTCGCACGAATTTTATTATAAAGGCGGCATCGCGGAATTCGTCAAACACCTCAACAAAAACAAGAGCGTTCTGCACGATAAGCCTCTCTATTTTGAACGAGTTGGCGACGCGCTCTCGATTGAAGTGGCGATCCAGTATAACGATGCCTACGACGAAAAGGTCTACTCCTTCGCCAACAACATCAATACGGTTGACGGCGGCACGCATCTCTCCGGCTTTCGTTCGGCCTTCACCCGCACCATCAACGCCTACGCGCAATCTTCCGGCCTCGCCAAGAACTTCAAAACTTCTCTGACCGGCGACGATGTGCGCGAAGGTCTGGTCGCGGTCATTTCCGTCAAACTCCCGCAACCGCAGTTTGAGGGTCAAACCAAGGGCAAACTCAATTCTGACGTGAAGGGTGCGGTCGAATCCTTCCTCAACGAGCGTCTGACGGAATATTTCGAACAGAATCCGACCGTCGCCAAAAGAATCGTCGGCAAAGCCGTTGACGCCGCCCGCGCCCGCGAAGCCGCCCGCAAGGCGCGCGAGATCGTGCGCAAGGGCATCATCGGCTCGACCATGCTGCCCGGCAAACTCGCCGATTGTCAGGAACGCGACCCGACGCTCTGCGAATTGTATATCGTGGAAGGCGATTCGGCGGGCGGTAGCGCGAAACAGGGACGCGACCGGAAGAATCAGGCGGTTCTCCCGTTAAAAGGTAAAATCTTGAATGTGGAGAAGGCGCGCTTCGATAAGATGCTCAGCCACACCGAGATTAAAACGTTGATCACCGCGCTCGGAACGGGCATCGGTAAAGATGATTTCGACCTCGGCCGGCTCCGTTATCACAAGATCATCTTCATGACGGACGCCGACGTGGACGGGTCGCACATTCGCACCCTGCTCCTCACGTTCTTTTACCGGCAGATGCCGGAACTTGTTGAATCCGGATATGTTTACATTGCCCAGCCGCCGTTGTTCAAAGTGAAACGAGGGAAGCGCGAAGAGTACATCAAGGACGAGCGTTCGATGGTGCGCTATCTCATGCGGCAGGCCACGAATGAGGCGAAAGTGAAGTCGGGCGACGGGGCTACGATTGAAGGGAAGGATTTGGCTCGTTCGCTGGAACAGATGGTTGAGTACAAGCGATATTGCGAGAAGCTGGTGCGGCGCTTGGGTAATGACGGGCACCTGCTGGCTACCCTGCTGAACGCCTTTGCCGGGCGAAAAGGCGTCCTGCGTCGTGAGAAAAGCTCGAACCTCCGCGGCGTGTTCCAGAATGAGAGCAAGGAGCTGCTGGTTGCCGTCGAGGGACAACTTGCCAAAGCGGGCTACCGGACGGATTTATTGACGGACGAGGAGCACGGGCTGTGGTCAATCGAAACGGTGGCTACGAGCGGAGCCAAGGTGTTGATTGACTGGAATCTCGCCAGCCATGTGGAGTTTCAAAAGTCCGTCGAACTGCATAAAATTCTGGAGGAGAGCCTGGCCGCGCCCTTCGTCTTCGGCGAAAACGGCACGAGCGAGCAGATCGAGACGCGCGAGGCCTTGCTGGAGCGGGTGCTGGCTACGGCCAAGAAAGATTTGACCATCCAACGTTATAAAGGTCTCGGCGAGATGAACCCCGAACAGCTTTGGGAAACTACGATGAACCCGGAAAAGCGCACGCTTTTGCAGGTTAAAATCGACGATGCGGTGGAGACCGACCAAATCTTCACGGTCTTGATGGGCGACGCCGTCGAACCGCGCCGCAAATTCATCGAGGACAACGCGTTGGATGTGAAGAATCTGGACATTTGATCGTCAACCGTTCTTAGATGGCGCGTCGATTGAAAATTTGACACTTCGCAGCCGCTCGCTTAAAATGCGATCCTTTCCTCCTGTGGATCATTGCCCGCTGCATGCAACTCGCGCATGCAGCGGCTTTTTTATGCGAGTTGAAAAATCTTCCCGCCCTGCAAACATAAAACCGGCGCACCTCATAAGAATGGATGAAAGCTGTTAGCCAAATTCCGCTGTGCACAAAATAAGGAGCGCGGCCACGCGACCGCGCTCTTTATTTGTCCGAATTTGTCCGAAGCGGAGACGCGCCTTCTTTATCGCACCCGCCGGCAAAAGGTTGAGCCTAAGAATCGCTAATAAAACTATCCGCCGCCACGGCGAGGCTCAGAGTCAGCAGTGCTTAACTCTTATCATCCAATGCGCTGCTCACTTGCTCGTCCAAATCTATGCGGTCGGTTTGCGTCGCGCCTTGCTGATTGTAAACACCGCCGGGCGCAAACTGGCCTTGCGCGCCGATGTCTTGCGCGCGCGCGTTATTTTCCGTCAAGGTATCGGGTTTCAAATCATCATTCCCGGCGTCGTGAGACGTATTGGTTTGCTCGTTGTCCGTCATGTCAATCTTGCTCCTTCAGTGTTTGGGATTTGGAAAGCCTATTCATTCGCCGTAGCGTCGAACTCGAAAGCGATACAACTTAACGTCCGCGCCGGGCGAGATTCCGGCCTTACGCGCGGTGATCTGAAATTGCTGTTCCGCCGTCTCGACGCCTTCGAGGTCGGGCAGGAGCAGACCGCGCCGGCCGCCCCGTTCATCTTCCACGATGAGGCCGTAGGTTTTGGGATCGAGTTCTTCGAATTGCGCGGGTTCGGGCGGCGAGAGCACGTCAACCGAGTAACGAAGACGCGTGAGTTCGGAAGGCGCGACGGGCAAGAAACGCGGGTCGCGCGTCGCCGCGCTGATCGCGTTATGGATCAGTTCCTCGGCGAGAGTAGCCTTCGTAGGTTCGACCGTGCCGATGCAGCCGCGCAAATCGCCTTCATCCGTTTTGAGAGAGACGAAGCATGCCGCACGTTGGGCTAACAGTGAATCGAGGGGTATGTTCGGAACTTCGAGCACGCGCCGCTCGCGCACTAAAGTTTCGACCGCGCGACGCGCGAGTTCGGGCAGGCGATCTTGGTTGCGCGCCGTGTCGGCGTCCGTCTGCCCGTAAGATTCGGCGGCTGATCTGTTTTCGCTTGACTCGCTCATTTTAGCTTCGCCGTTCATAAATCGTCCTTGATTGTTCGCGCCAGTTGCGCCACCAAATAGCCGACGCCGAAGGGGGCTTCATAATGGAGCACTTCACAATCGCGCGTTGCTGCTTCTTGCGCTCCGAGGGCGACGAGCATTGAGCGATAGCCACACTCGCCGGCGAGGCGTCTCAGATTTTGGTCAATCGCGGCGATGCGGTCGGGCGCGTTCGCGTTGATGGAGGCGACGACCTCTTCGTCGAAGAGATACGCTTGTGGATGATGACCGGCGGGAGCGTCGGGCGTCAGGCGATGACTCAGGTCGCCGCTCGCGACAAACGCGACGGCGCGCCCCGACGCTTCGACCGCGCGCCCGATGCACTCGCCGAAACGCACGTGATCCTCGTTTGACAGAAAACTATAACCGAGCGCGACGACGCGACCGCGCCAGCCGTTGCGCAAGAGAAAGTAGAGCGGCACGGTGGTTCCGTGATCGAGTTCGTAACCCTGGAGGGGAGCGAGTTGGTAGCCGTGCGAGGCGGCGTCGGAAGTCAACGCCGCGAGGAGTTCTGCGTCGAGCGGCGCGCTGACGGTTGCTTGCGGAGCGCGAAAATTGGCGAAGTCTCCGCGCAGTTCCGTTTCGTGATAGGCGACGAAGGCGCGCGCTTCAAGCGGCGCGTGGGGCGAGACGATGATGATCGTTTCCGCGCCGCACGCGATGATGCGCGCGGTCAATTCGCGCATCGCCTCAATCGAGCCGCGCACTTCGGCCGCGGCTTCCCGCCCGACCTCCGGAACCATGATCGGCGGGTGCGGAGCGATGCCGACGAAAACGAGAGAGCCAGCCATATTCACTGCCTCACGCTAAGTGAGTTCGTAAAGTTTACCCGTTTGAACGGGACGGCCGCCGGCGGTGTCGGCGTTGAGCGTCGCGGACGAAGCCATTGGCAACCGTCTGACAAACCAAACTCTTTGAGGGATGGCGGCAATTCTATCACACCACGCGCGCGGCGTGACAAGCAGACGCGGCTGAGCGGATGCGTCGCGGCGTTAAAGAATCGCCCGCCTTGATGTAGGATACGCGCCACAACTGACGACGGAGACGAAGAGAGCAGAGCGAATGGTTGAGAGCGAGAAGTTCGATGCGCTGATCATCGGCGCGGGGCCGGCGGGGTCGTTCGCGGCGGAGCGTCTGGCGCGCGGCGGCGTGCGCGTGGCATTGTTCGACGGGCGACCGGCGGGCGAGCCGAAGGCATGCGGGGGAGGCGTCACTTCAAAGGCGTTGAAGGCCTGGCCGCACCTGCTCGAAGCGATGGGGCGCACGGTTGAGGAAGTTGAAATGTACTCGCCCGCGGGCACGCGCGTGCGCCTCAAACTCGATGCTCCATTCGCCATCTATTCACGCGTCGCGTTCGATTCCTACCTGCGCGACCGCGCCGTCCAGGCCGGAGCGCGCGTCATCCCCGAACGCGTGTCGCTCGCCGTTGACGCCGACCGGCGCGAGGGGTGGACGGTGCGCGCGCGAAGCGGCGCGAGTTGGGAGGGACGCATGCTCGTCGCGGCCGACGGCGCGAACAGTCCCATCGCGCGCCGCCTGGCCGGCGCCTTACCGAACGCGGAGATCAGGTTCCCGTGGTCCTTGGCCGGGTCGAAGTCGAACAGGTTGTGGCTGATCTCGACCCCGTTGCGGACGAACTCGATCGCGTAGGTGTCGCGGAACCAGTTGTGGTGGATGTGAAACGTCCGCCCGCTC